>NZ_VRYY01000374.1 GCF_015731765.1 Nitratidesulfovibrio oxamicus | reverse complement strand
AGTACATCGAGCCGCTGCCCTTCACCGGCGATGCGGCCACGGCCATGCGCCGCCTGGCCGTGGCCCTGGGCGCCCTGCCCGGCTGCACCGTGACCGAAATGGACGGCCTGACCGTGCGCGCCCGGTGCCGCAGCAAGGTCTTCGGATTCATCGACGACGTGGTGTGCGCGGCAGACCCGGTAGCCTCCGTGGTGCACCTGCGTTCCGCCGCCCGTTCCGGCTGGTGGGACTTCGGCGTCAACCGCGACCGGGCGGAACAGTTGCGGCGCAGGTTCCTGGGATTGGTGCGGTAGCCCGGTACGCCGCCCCGCGCATTTCCGGTTGCCAAGCGGCCCTTGCGGGCGTAAAGCAGACCCCGCAGCGTGCCACGACCTGATCGCGGCACACCGGGCGGCGGCCACACGGCCCGCCCGCACCCCCAACAGGAGCACAGACGTGGATTCCGGCGACAGTAGTAGATGCCCCAGCGCATCGCACCGTTTCGCAACGACGCACCAGCGCCGCTGCCGCCGTCACGTCCGGGCCTGATCCCTTCCCGGTCCGCCCGGCGGCGTTGCGCGCCCCCGGAGGTGGACCATGTTCCGCAGACCGCTTTCCCTGTCTTCCGCATCTTCCCCGGTTTCCGACCGTTCCATCCGGCGCGCCCGCTGCCGGATGCACCGTCGCGTGCTGTCCGTGGCCCGTTCCGCGGACCCGTACTCGTGACGCTCCGCTGCCCCCGCCGCCGCATCCTGCCCTGATCCCGTGCATCGGGCCTGGCGCGGCGCGCGGCTGTTTCCGGCACGCGCGGCATGCGCCGCGCGCCAGATCACACCCCGGAACGGACGCAAGGAGCCTTGCCGTGTTCACCATTCACAAGACCATCGACGGCGCGATGACCCCCATCGACCACATCGAGCCCGACTGTTGGGTCAATCTTTCGAATCCTTCTGACGAAGAACTGCGCCGCGCCTCGGTGCTGCTGGGCATTCCGCTGGACTACCTGATCGACCCCCTGGACGCCGACGAACGCGCCCGCCTGGAGCACGAGGACGGCATACTGCTGCTGGTCATCCGCGTGCCCCTGGAAAACGAGACCGACGTGCGCGTGCCCTACCTTACGTTGCCCATAGGCATCGTGATCACCCCTTCCGCCGTGGTCACGGTGTGCCGCTCGCCGCGCGACATCGTCACCGAACTGCTGAACGGGCGCGCCCGCACCATGGATACGGCCCGCCGCCTGTGCCTGGCCATCCATCTGCTGCAACGCACCGCCATCACCTACCTGAACGACCTGAAGGACATCAACCGTCGCACCGCGTTCATCGAACAGCGTTTGCAACAGTCCACGCGCAATCAGGAACTCATAGAACTGCTGAACATTGAAAAGAGCCTCGTGTACTTCACCACGTCGCTCAAGGCCAACGACATCATCATGGAAAAGCTGCTGCGCACCCGTACTCTGCGCATCAGCGAAGAAGAAAGCGACCTGCTGGAAGACGCCATCACCGAAAACCGCCAGGCCATCGGCATGACCAACATCTACAGCGACATCCTTTCCGGCACCATGGACGCGTTTGCCTCCATCATTTCCAACAACATGAACACGGTGATGAAGTTCCTGACCGGGTTCACCATCATCCTGATGATCCCCAACATCATCACCGGCATCTACGGCATGAACATCGATACCCCCCTGCACGATTCGCCCCATGCCTTCGGCATCCTCTCCGGGTTGACCGTGGGGCTGTGCCTGGTGGCCTGGCTGGTGTTCATCAAGAAGCGCTGGCTGTAATCGCGCCCCCCTGACGCAACAACGTGACGCCCCGCCCGGCATGGCCGTGCGGGGCGTTCTGCGTTGGGGAAGAAGCGAAATCCGTGCGCCGCAGAGGGCAATTCGCAAACCCGCGCAGCACGGCGAAGCCGGGAAAAAGTGCTGGTGGACGCACTGCGATACGGCGGAGAAACCGATACTGCTACGGACCATTCCGCCACGGGATTGCTAGCGTTTGCCGTCCTTGTGCCGGGTCTTGGCCTCGGTGCGCTCCGGATTGCCCGCCAGATGCCGATGGCGCCTCACGGCCAGGCGGGCGAAGTCGCCCACGATGCGGGGCAGGTCGGAATCGTTCCAGATGTCCGCAAAGCCCGGCAACGCCCGCACCGATGGCGTCAGCACATACTCTTCGGTCGCTTCCGGCGCCAGCGTCACGTCGTCGTAGCGCACCGCCTCCGCCGTGCCCAAGGCGTCGGCCAGCAGCGTGGCCATGGTTTCGGCAAAGAACCTGCGCACTTCGTCGGGCGATTCGGCGCGGTCCAGCCGTTCCCGAAAGCCGGGCAACTGCGCCTGCTCCAGCCGGGTGAACGAAACCTGTCGGGTCATGGACACCTCCTTGCCGGGGCCGCCGTGACGAAGAAAGACGACGGACGCGCGGCCCCCGAAAGGTCCGCCGCCTTACCCCGAGCCTAGCAGAAATGCCCCCCCGCGCAAGCATGCGACGGGCGCGGCGCGTGCGGTGCGGGCCGCGCCTGCGCCCGTGC
>NZ_VRYY01000373.1 GCF_015731765.1 Nitratidesulfovibrio oxamicus | reverse complement strand
CGGGCCGTGCGCCTCGCCGGGCGATGCGGGCGGCGATCCTGCGGACAGGGGCGGACGAGATGCCCCGCCCCGCACGACAGGTTCCGGCGGCGGCTGACGGCTGTGTTGACGGCGGTGCGGTGCGCCTGCCCCTGATGCCCCGGTCCTTGGTCGGCGGAGTTTTCACCGGCGCTATGGTCGCCGTTTCGTGCAGGATTTCTCATGTCTCCTCTCGTGAACGGCGCCCCGCGTTACCTGCACCCACGGGCGCTGCTGGCCCTGCTGGCCGGGCATCCGTGGCGGCTGGCCTGCACCCGCTGCGCGTGGGCGCTGGCCGTGGCCGTGGTGATGTACCATTCGCTGATACCCCAGCCGGACATGCTGCTGGACGTGCCGAACATCGACAAGGTGTGGCACGCGCTGGCCTATCTGGTGCTGGCGGTGCTGGCGGCGGGGGCGCTGTGGGGCAACCCGCCTGCGCCCACCCTGTCCCGCATGGCGCGCCGGGCGGCGTGGTCCATGGCCCTGCTGGGCGTGGCCATGGAGTGCGCGCAGGCCTTCCTGCCCGGCAGGATGGCCTCTGCGGGAGACGTGGCCGCCAACACGGCGGGTGCCTGGCTGGGCGTGCTGCTGGCCGGGGTGCTGGCGCGGCATCTGGCCCGCTGGCATGGTGAGATTGCCGGTGATGCCGCGTCCGGGCGGGAAGCGGATTCCACAGCCTCGACAGCTCCCACCGCTTCCCCAACCACCACGGATGTCGGCGCGGCACGGACTTCGGGTAGATAGCGCGAAGCCGATCCGGCGGGATGGGCGCTCGGGCCGTCCGGAGGGATGTTCTTTCGGACAGCCTTTCGGGAACCCGGCCCGCAACGAAAACCGGCGGACGGGTTGCCCCGACCGCCGGTGATGCGAAATGCGCCAGTTGCGCGTAACGCCGCCAGTGGCGCGGCGTGTCCTACAGATAGTGTGGGGGCGGGCCGGTGTCCTCGCCGCCGTCGTCTTCCATGGCCCTTGTCAGCAGGCGCAGCCGTTCGCGCGTGGCCTCCAGCAGCCGTTCCGCCTCGTCCAGTTGGGCCTGCTGGCGCACCAGCGCGTCGTTCAGTTCGCGCAGGGTCTGTTCCTGAAAATAGACGGTTTCTTCCAGCCGGGTCAGGCGGTCTTCCAGTTCCTTGGTCATGGCGTGTATCCGTGATGTGGCGTTAGGTGGTCCATGCCCGGTGCGCAACCGTTTTCGGTCATGCGGGTGCCGGGCCGGGGCGTCAGGCCGGGACGTCAGGCCGGGGCATCTGCCAGGCGCAGCACAGTCGCGTATTCCTGAGGGGTTACCGGCTGCACCGAAAGGCGGCTGCCCTTGCGCAAGAGCTCCATGTCCGCCAGTTCCGGCAGGGTGCGCAAGTGGGCCAGCGATACCGGCTGGGCAAAGGTGCGCACCAGCCGCACGTCCACCATGAACCAGCGCGGCTTGTCCGGCGTGGAGGCCGGGTCGAAGTGGCGGTCCTCCGGGTCCCACGCGGTGTGGTCGGGGTAGGCCTCGCGCACGATTTCCACCACCCCCGCCACCGAAGGGTTGGTGACGCTGTGGTAGAACAGCCCAAGGTCGCCCATGCGCATCTCGCGCATGAAGTTGCGGGCCTGGTAGTTGCGCACGCCGTCCCAACTGGTGGTGGCGCCGGGCAGGGCGGCCAGGTGGGCGATGGAGAAGCAGCCGGGCTCGGTCTTGAACAGCCAGTGGCGGGGCATGACGCCTCCTTGCGGGGTTGCGTGGTCGATGCACCGGACGATACCCGCGCCGCGCGCCCCCGTAAAGCCCGCGCCCCCGTAACGCCCGTGCCGTGTTCTGCCGCGCCCGTGGGGAAGGGGGGGCGCGGCGCGCACTTGGCGGTGGCTGCGTTTTGGCGTAAGTGGTCGCTATGGGTGAAAACCCGCCGGAAGACCCCCGGAGGTTCCATGAAGGAGCGCAGGCCACCCCACCGCAAGGTGCTTCCCTTCCGCCGCACCCGCCGTGGCGGCGGAACCGGCGGTGATGCGCCGTGCGGAGCGCCGCGTCCTGCTGGTCCTTCTGATCCTGCTGGCCCTTCTGGCATGTCCGGTTTGTCCGGCGGCTTCGCGACGCCGGATGAGGCTGCCAACCCTGCCCGTCATGGTGGCCATGCCCGTCAGGGCGGGCGTGACGGTCCTGCCACTCCTGCCACTCCTGCCGGTCCTGTGGCCCCCGATGCCCCTTCGGCTCCCGATCTCCCCAATGGCGTACCCCGGTCGGTCGGCTCCCGCCCCCCGCGTGACGGCGGCCCGCCGGAACTGGTGGTGGTGCCCGGTCGAAGGGACCGCAGCCGCGTCCCCCGGTCATTGGGCGCCGTGGCTCCGTCCGGGCCGTCCTTCCAGTGCATGGACGACCTTGCGGATCTGGGAGGCCTTTCCGGACCCGTGGCCCCACTGGACCCAGCCGGGCCTGCGGGCATCTCGCGCCGCCCCGGCTGGCAGCCCACGTTGCGCCGCCTGCCCTTGCTCAAGCGCATCCTGCGCCGCTTCGCCGACGCC
>NZ_VRYY01000372.1 GCF_015731765.1 Nitratidesulfovibrio oxamicus | reverse complement strand
AGCATGGCAGCCATGCGGCCAGGGCGCGGCGCGTGATGGCGGGCGCCTTCCGCCGGGGTGTCTGCGGCGGCGGGCGGCGCCGGAGGGGTATCGCGGGGATCGCTGGTCACGTCGTCGTTGTCCTTGAAGCCTTGTGGTGGCGGGGGGGAGGCGGGTCAGTCCCTACGCCTCGTGCTCCATCCACCCGCGCAGGTCGCGCACTTCCTCTGCCCAGCGCTTCGAAAGGCGTACCTCCATGAACTGGCGGTACACCTCGTCCAGGAAGCCAAGGCAGGTTTCGATCAGGTAGATTTTTTCCAGCAGGCGGGCGTCGGGGTCGTCGTCGCCGCCCTCGCCGTCCTTTTCCACGGTGGGGGTCTTCAGGCTGTTGAGGGAAAAGTCTTCGGCCCGCAGGCTGACCTGCCACGAATCGGCCTCGCGCTCGAAGCGCAACAGGGCGCGGGTCACCTTCTTGCCGGTGGTCAGGCCCATGCGCGCCTCGCGCAGGGGCGACATGGAACCGGAGACGGTGGCGGTTTCCAGGCTTTCGCCCTCGCCGCCCTGCACCGAAATGCGCTGCTCCATGTGCACGCCGAAGGGACTGCCGTCCGGCATGCGGAACGAGCCGGGCGCGGTTTCGCTGCGGTACCACAGCCAGGTCAGGAATTCCTGGCCCAGGATCACGTCGGTGGTCTGGCCGAGATAGGGGGTGTCGCTCATCGTATGTCCTTGTCCGGCGCGCCTACCCGGCAAACCGGGTGGGTTCCAGCGTGTCCAGGCGGGTCATGGCGGCCTCGTCCAGCATGGAGGCGGCCAGCGCGTACGGCGTCAGCGGCTCCAGGTGCAGGTCGAAGGTCAGCGTGAAATAGTCGGAGAACAGGTCGATCATCTTCGACTGCGTGGAGGCGAAATAGATGATGCCCGTGTCGATGGCCCACAGCACGTTGAATTCCGCGGGGATGGGCAGAAAACGCGACATCAGGCGCAGCCGGGTCTGTTCCTTCAGTTCCTTCTTGCGCTCGCGCGAGATGAACTTCTTGCCCTGTTCCTTGTTGCGGGCCTCTTCCTCGCGCAGAGCAAGGGACAGATGCTTCTTCAGCACGGCTGCGGGAATGCGCCGGGTGTCCTGCCGCAGCGAAAAGGCAATGTATCCGCCCTTTTCGGGCGGCGCGGTGCGCCAGGCAGTGTCGAGCATGTCGTCAAAGCACACCCAGCCCCAGGAACGTTCGTCGGATGTGTTGTCGATGTCGCGAAAGCAGAATTGCTTCAGCTTGTCGGGCAGGGTGGGCCAGAGGGTGGCGGGCACCGGGTCCGCGATGCGGAACCGGGTGAAGCTGCTGCTGGCGTTAAGAAAACCCATTGGTGTCTCCCTTGGTTGCGGATTGGGCACATACCTAGCCTATCTTGCCGTGGCGCGCCACCCCGTGGCCCATGGTGCGCAGGACGGGACGGGCGGGCCAGCCGGGCCAGCCGGGATAGTCAGGTCAGGCAGGCCAGGCAGAACAGTCAGGACGGGCGGGGCGCGGCAGAGTTGCAGGGGCAGGACCGGAACATTCGGCACGGGTACGCAAGCCAGAGCCGGGCGGGCGAAAGGGGACACTCCGTTGGGTACATACATATACAGGGAACATGGCCCGACCCCGAACGGAAACGCTGTCGGAACATCGGATTGGATAGCGCGAATGCGTTAGTGATCCTTCGAGAAGGTGACACGGCAGGGACCGACAGAACGCGTCAGGGAACGCTGAAAAGTAGCCGTGCAAGTGGTTCCGAAGGCGACCACGCACGCTGCATGGGCTGGAATGCTCCGGGAGGGGGACATTTCGGTGCGGCGCATGTCTGATTTTATGTCTTAATTATCAGGTTGTTGTATAGAAATTCCAAGAAAATGAAAAAACGGTGTTGACTTCAACCGTGTTTCGCGTAGAAACCACCTCCGCGCCGAACGGAACCGGCAACGCCTTCTGCAAGGGGGCTGCGCAGGACCGGATGGGCAAAAGGTCAACACGGCCATTGCGAAAAAAAACGCGAAAAAGTGTTGACGGATGTCTCCGAAAGGAGCATAGCTGAAAGTCCGCCTGCACGCACAGCGTGTAGGGCAAAAAAGGTTCGGGCGCTGGCCCGGCCGACGGTCGAAAGACTGCGGTTCTTTGACAAGTAAATAGCGAGTCGGGAAGGAATCAGCCTTTACGATAAGTAATCAATCGTACGGGTGCCTCAATTACGAGGCGTTCGTGCGACTTCAGTTTTTCAACTGGAGAGTTTGATTCTGGCTCAGATTGAACGCTGGCGGCGTGCCTAACACATGCAAGTCGTGCGTGAAAAGGCTTCGGCCTGAGTAAAGCGGCGCACGGGTGAGTAACGCGTGGATGATCTGCCCATAAGTTGGGAATAACGGCTGGAAACGGTCGCTAATACCGAATACGCTCCGATTTCACAGTTCGGGGGAAAGGTGGCCTCTACTTGTAAGCTACCGCTCATGGATGAGTCCGCGTCCCATTAGCTTGTTGGCGGGGTAATGGCCCACCAAGGCGACGATGGGTAGCCGACCTGAGAGGGTGATCG
>NZ_VRYY01000371.1 GCF_015731765.1 Nitratidesulfovibrio oxamicus | reverse complement strand
GCCACGGTGCCGTGGCCGTGGACTGCGCCGTGGCGGCGCGTACGCCCGCCCGCCCCGGCCACCTCGCCCATTACGGCCACTTCGCCCGTCACGACCGGCGCGGATAGCCGCCGGGAGCCTTTTCGGCCTTTCCCCAACCACTCCACCCAGGGTCCCCTGATTCCCTGCCTCCGTGGGCCCATGTCCGCATTCCGGCACCTGCCCGCGCGCGGCAAACGCAAGGAACCCTCAACGGAACCGACAGCCAGAAACGCCATCGCCATCGGCGGTGCGCGCGGCACAGGCCGGGCCATCGCGCAGTGTCTGGCACGGGACGGATCCTGCGTGTTGGTCAACTGCGTCAACGTGGTGCGGGTGAACGGCGGTTTCGCCTGATTTCCTGTCGCATCCGACCACGCCCCCCCCCCCGCACGAAAGGGCCGTGAGCGCGGTCGGGCAGCCTGCACCCCCGGCCCTTGCACGCTTTATGTGGTGACACGACATGTCCTTTCGTGTAACGAAGGATTGCATATTTTGTGCTTCGTATCCTTGCACGCATATCAACAGGAAAGGAGTGTCCCATGCAGCTTCGCAGGCTTGTCGGCGCGCTGGCGCTGGTGCTTGTCACGGCGGCCCCGGCCCTTGCCCACTTCGGCATGATCATCCCCGACGCCCCGGTGGCCACCGCCGCCAAGCGCACCACCAACGTCACCCTGTCGTTCTCCCACCCCTTCGAGGGGCACGGCATGAACCTGGAGCGCCCCCAGTCCTTCGGCGTGGTACGGGTGGACGGCGACAAGACCGAGCGCACCGACCTGCTGGCCTCGCTGAAGGAAGCCAAGGTCATGGGCAAGGCCGCCTGGAAGACCGATTTCACCTTCCCCAAGCCCGGCGTGTACATGTTCGCCATGGAACCCAAGCTGTACTGGGAGCCGGAAGAAGACTGCTACATCCAGCACCTGACCAAGGTGGTGGTGCCCGCCTTCGGCAACGAGGATGGCTGGGACACCCCGGCAGGGCTGAAGTTCGAGATCATTCCCCTTACCCGCCCCTTCGGCAATTACGCGGGCGGCGTGTTCACCGGCGTGGCCATGCTGGACGGCAAGCCCGCCCCCGGCGTGGATGTGGAAGTGGAGTATTACAACGCCCAGGGCAAGTATGCCGCGCCCACCGAGTTCCACGTGACCCAGGTGGTCAAGACCGACGCCAACGGCGTGTTCACCGTGGCCTGCCCGCTGGCGGGGTGGTGGGGCTTTGCCGCGCTGACCACCGCGCCCGAGCAGGTCAAGGGGCCTGATGGCACCATGAAGGACGTGGAAATCGGCGCGGTGCTCTGGACCCGCTTCGACGCCTTCAAGCCCGCAAAATAGCGCGCGGCGGGCACGCCCGCCAGCGACGCCGTACTGTCCGCCCGGTTCCGGCTTGTGCCGGGGCCGGGCGTTGCCGCATCGGCAGGCTGGCGCAACTGCGCGGCAAAGACGCATTGCGTAGGCCATGCAGTGGGTAGGGCGCATGATTGGTTACCCATTGACGGCTTGCATTCCACGAGCGAAGCCTTATGATTGCCCGAACGCCACCGGAACGCCTTCACGGCGCGTCGGTCGGCGTCAGAACCGGTCCGGAGGCCTTCCATGCGCGTGCTCATCGTCGAGGACGACTTTACCAGCCGCAAGTACCTGCAAACCATCCTGTCGCCTTACGGAACCTGCGACATAGCCGTCAGCGGTGTCGAGGCGGTGGAGGCATTCGCGGCGGCGGTGAATGCACAGCAGCCGTATGATCTTGTCTGTCTGGACATCATGCTGCCCGAGATGGACGGCCAGGAGGCCCTGCGGCGCATCCGCGCCATGGAGCGCGAGCGCGGGGTGGCCCCCGCCGACGAGGTGCCCGTGGTCATGACCACCGCCCTCGACGACCCGCGCAACGTGGTGGAGGCCTACTACAAGGGCGGGGCCACATCGTATGTGCCCAAGCCCATCGACCGCCAGTTGTTCGTGCAGATGCTGAAGGGGCTTGGCGTCATCCGCTAGGATTTTTCCGGGATTTTTCCCGCATCTGCCCGGCGCTCCCGGCCCGGAGCCGCAGCGCCGCCCCGTCGCATGCCGCCGTTTCGATGGTGGACCGACGCCGCACCGACACCCACGTCGTTGCGCCGGCCCGATACCATGCGGGCCGCAACCGATGCGGTATGGCGGTGGGCACAGCCCGCCAGTCTACCCCGACTTCGACCAACCGCACGCAACCATCGGGAGTACCCATGATCCGTACCCGGATTCTTGCCTGTTGCCTGGCCGTGGCCGTGGCCTTTTGCCTGAGCATGACCGACCTTGCCGACGCCAAGCGCCTCGGCGGGGGCAGGTCTTTCGGCGGCAGCCCCAGTTACCAGCGCAGCTTTACCCCCAGCCAGCCTTCGCCTTCCTCGCCCGCAGGGCCCAACCTGAACCGGCAGCAGCAGACCCAGCAGCCCGGACCCGCCACGCCGCAGCAGGCCCCGCGCTCCCGCTTCGGCGGGTTCGGCGGCATCCTGGGCGGCATGCTGGCGGGCAGCCTGATCGGCTCGCTGCTGTTCGGCGGCGGATTCGGCG
>NZ_VRYY01000370.1 GCF_015731765.1 Nitratidesulfovibrio oxamicus | reverse complement strand
GCCGCCGCGCCGCCGCCCAGACCACCTACACCCCGCTGGCGGCCATGCTGCACCAGTTGGGCAGGCACGCCGCCCGCGCCGCCGTGCTGGCGGGCAAGGGGCTGTTCGTGGCGTTGCTGGCCGGGCTGCTCTATTCGGTGGGCAAGGGCCTGCTGGGCTTTCAGTGGCATGTGGTGTTCGAAAACCTGCGCTCCCTGCTCATCTGGCACTTTCCCACCGGGCGGTCGGACGAAATGTTCCTGGGCCTTGGCGGCCTTGCCTATTCGCTGCTGATGGCCGTCATCGCCATTTCGGTCAGCTTCTTCATCGGGCTTGCCGTGGGCGTGGGGCGCTCGTCGTCCAACCGGGTGTTCCGCATTCCCTGCCTGCTGTACATCGAACTGATTCGCGGCAATCCGCTGATCATCGTCATCTTCTGGGTGTACTTCTTCATCCCGGTCATGTTCGGCACCACGATGAACGTGTTCTGGTCGGCCACATGGGCGCTGACGGCCTTCACCGGGGCCTACATCGCCGAAATCGTGCGCACCGGCATCCAGAACATTCCCGCCGGGCAGGTGGAGGCGGCCTATTCCACGGGCCTCACCTACCTGCAGGCCATGCGCAAGATAGTGCTGCCCCAGGCGCTGAAGCAGATGATTCCCGCCATCGTGGGCCAGTTCATCGCCATCTTCAAGGACACCTCGCTGGCCTTCGTGCTGGGCGTGCTGGAACTGACCTTCGTGGCCCAGGGCATCAACAACCGCCTGATGATCCACCCCATGGAAATCTACGGCACGGTGGCCTTCCTCTACTTCATCTGCTGCTACTCCATGTCGGTGTTCGCCGCGCGGCTGGAGCGCAGGCTGTCGCCGGAAAAGATCAGCCTGCGCATGTGACGCACGCGGCGTAACGCGCGTCCCGCCCCGCAGCCACCCGATCCATTGGCGTCCACACGGCCCCCGCCGTCCTTCCCCGGAAGCGACGCGGGGGCCTTCTCGTGGGCGTGGCGCGGGCGTACGCCGCCCTGATAACCGGAAGCGGCTGCTGCAAACTCGAAGCAACACCTGCAATCTCCAGGAGGCACCCAAAGGGGCCTTTGCACGAGGTCGCCACACCTTTTCCGCGTTGCAATACCCCGTCGTTTATGGATCCCGGGACATGGCACGCCCCTTGCTGACTACTGGAGTCCGTTCGTGCACCCCACCCGCAAGGAGATGTCCATGTCACACCGGTTGTCCAGCGTCCGCGCCCGCATCCTGCTGCTTGCCGCCTGCGGCATCGTGGCCACCGGCCTGGTGGCGGCCATCGCGCTGCACACCATGAGCGCCATCCGCGCGGACTTCACCCGGATGACCCAGCACAGCTTGGCGGGCGAGATCGCCACGCTGTCCATCGGCAAGGACCTGAACTACGTCAGCCGCCTTACCCGCAACATCATGCTGGGCAGCAACCTGGAAAAGGACCTGGCCGGGCTGGAGCGCACCGCCGCCTCCATTCGCGAGGGGTTCCGCGCCCTGAACAAGGCCGCCGACAGCGACGATGTCCGCCGCAAGGTGGCCGAGGCCGAGGATTCCACCATGCAGTTCGTGGAGGACGGCATGGTCTTCGTGCGGGGGTTGGCCCAGATGCCCCCGACGGAACGGCACCAGCGCTACCCCCAGTACCAGGCGTCCGCAACCCCGCTGGCCGAGGCATCGCGCAAGCATTTCGACGCCCTGGTGTCCGACGCCGATGCATCGTACGCAGAAAGCCTGGTCCGCTTCGAGAAGGACCTGGCCGCCGGGCGTACCCAGGTGCTGCTGTTGTCCGCCGGGGTTGTGGCCGCGCTGCTGCTGCTCGGCTGGGCCATCGTCCGAGCCATCGTGCGCCCGCTGGACCGGGCCACAGCTTACGCCCGCGCTGTGGAGGGGGGCCGCTACGACGACCTGACCGAAAACGAGGCCCGCGCCTTTTCCGGCGAGGCGGCCACCCTTGTGGGCGCAATGCGGGCCATGGTGGCCCAGATCCGCCAACGCATCGGCTTTGCCCAGGGGGTGTTGCACAGCCTGCCGGTGCCCTGCGTCATCCTGAACACGGACGGCACGGTGCAATGGGCCAACGACGCCCTGGCCGCGCTGTCGGGCCGAAGCGGCTCCGGCGCATCCCTGGTGGGGCAGCCCGGCGCGCGCGCCCTGCCCACCCCGCACGCCGCCGCCATCTGTGACGATGCGTTGCGCTGCAACCGGTTGCGCCGGGCCGACCTGCCCCTGGACGACGAGGGCGTACGCGGCGCGGACATGACCGCCTGCCCCGTGCACGACCTGGACGGCAACCCTCTGGGAGTCATGGCCTGCCTGGTGGACGTTTCCGAACTGCGCCGCCAGCAGCGCCTGGTCATGGAACGCAACGAGGCCCTGGCCGAGGCCGCCGACAACGCGGGCCGGGTGGGCGGCGACGTGGTGGAAGCCGCGCGCCGGGTGGACGAGAACGTGCGCGAATCGCTGCGCCGCTCGGACATGCAGCAGGCCCGCACCGCCGAGGTTTCCGTGGCCGTGGAACAGATGAACGCCACCGTGGCCGAGGTGGCGCGCGGGGCCACCGATGCCGCCGGATCCGCCGAC
>NZ_VRYY01000369.1 GCF_015731765.1 Nitratidesulfovibrio oxamicus | reverse complement strand
ATCTGCGCGGTGGGCAGCGGCACGCGCGAGGGCGCGGCATTGGCAGGCGCACGGCTGGCCGCCATGCTGGCCCCCACGGCCATGGCCTCGGGGGTGTTGACGATCTGGCCGTAGGCGCCGCGCAGGCCGGACAGTATCTTGATCACCTCGTCAATGAACGCCACGTCCATCTTCAGGTTGGCGTTGAGCAGGCGGGTTGAGCAGTAGAAGTACAGCTTGTGCAGGTTTTCCGCCAGTTCGCCGCCCTTTTCCAGGTTCAGGCTGGCGTCCAGTTCGTTGACGATGTCCAGGGCCTTGGAGATCAGGATGCCCTTGCCCGCGTAGTCGCGTTCGGCGATCTTTTCCTTGGCCTGGTTCAGGAACTTGATGGCCCCGTCATACAGCAGGAGCAACAGCTCGCCCTGGGTGGTCGTGGTGACCTGGGTCTGTAGGTAGGCGTGTGCGGCCTTCTGCATTGCATTCTCCCGGTATATGCGCCCGCGTGTCGATGCGGTGAGTGTGTCGCACGTTGTGGCCGTTTTTCGCGTGGTGGCGGGTGTGGCCGCCCCGGTTGTTCCGGCGGTTCCGGCCCGTGGCTACGAAGACGTTGACGAGGACAACGACTTGATCTGGCTTTCCACGGACTTGCCCAGCGCGTCGTAGCGGGCCAGGGTGGCCTCCAGTCGCGAGTAGCGCAGCCGTTCGCGCCGTTCCCACTGGGTGACGCGGTCCACTTCCTTGTCGATCTTCGTCTGTATGTCGTCCATGATGTCCTGGTAGTTGTCTTCCAGGATCTTCAGCGCGCCGTCGCTGCCCAGCATGTCCTTGAGCTGTTCGCTGAGGCCGCTGAGCTTGCCTTCCTTGATGCGCATGCGGCTCGCGTAGCTGCCCTGCGAAAGGTTGTCGATTTGCAGCGCCAGGCCTCGGGCGTCGCCTTCCATGGCCGTGATCTGCTTGTTGGCGTTGTCGATGCTGGCGCGCTTGCCGCCGATGAAGGCGTTGACGATGTTGCCCGAGGCGTCCACGTCGTAGGTCACGTCGTAGATGCCCGCCTTGGTCACGCCCTTGACGTGCGAGTAATAGCTGAAGTCGGACGAATCGGACTCGGGCAGCCCGTCTGCGGCAAACAGTTCCGCCACTGCCGTGGGGTTTGTCTTCAGCACCTCGTTCAGTTTTTCTTCGTCAAGTTCCAGCAGGCCGGCGTTCAGGCTGTTGGTCTCGGCGTTGGTCAGGATGCCGATGTGCGCCAGCGACGAAAATTCGTCGCCTCGCAGCAGGTTGCCGTCCTTGTACTGGTATTCGAAGCCCGCCGCCCTGTCTGCCGTGGCCATCTTGAGTTGGGTGGACAGCAGTTGCACGCCGTAGTTGCCGGTAAGGATGGACCCTTTCTGCATGGAATACAGCGATGAGGCCTTGTCGGGATTGTCCACGTCCTTGGAGCTGTTGACGGCGGTCAATTCCTTGATCTTGGATCGTACGGCATTCATGGCGTCCACGAACGACTTGACGTTTTCCTTGATCTTTTCGGTGTCGGTGGCCACCGAAATCTGGGTGGTGCCCACGTCCTTGAGGGTGATGGTCATGCCTTCGACGGCGCCGGTCAATGTGTTGGACGCGGATTCCAGCCAGGTGGTGGCGGGCCAGCCATTGACCCGGTACCTGGCGTTCTGGCCGGCCTGCACGGTCCATGCGGCTGCCGTGCCGGGAAGGCCGGTGACGGTAGTGCCCGAGTCCACGGACAGCGTGGCGTTGGCCCCCAGATCCATGCCCCGGAACTGGAAGGTGTAGCCGGTGCCGTTCTGCACCAGCATTGCCTTTACCCCCGGGTTCTGGGGGTCGTTGTTGATCATGTTCTTGAGGGCGTCGATGGTGGTGCCGCTTGGCACCGTGATCGAGCGGGTCTTGCCCATGTAGGTGTATACGAACTGCTGGTCGCTGCCGGAGTCGTTGACCTTGGTTTTCTTGTCGGCGAAGGCGGTGTTGTAGGTCCAGATGGAGTTGGATGCCAGTTGGCCCACCTCGATCTTGTAGTTGCCTTCGAGCACGCTGGAATTGGTGGTGGCGCTGGCCACGGTTTCGGCGGAACTGGAACCCGTTTTCACCAGGAACTTGTTCATGGTGCTCATGGAGTCCACGATGTCCTTGAGCGAGGCGATTTCCGTGCGCAACTCGCCAAAGGCGTCCTGACGCCTCTGCCAGTCGGCCTTCCACAAGGTAAGCCGCTTTTGCGGAATCTGCTCGATGGACTTCAACTGGTCGATGACCTTGGAGAAGTCCGTGCCGTTGCCGAGCCCGGAAAAGTATACGCCGCCGGATGCCAGATCGACCATGATGCACCTCTTCGTCGGAAGAAATTTCCCGATGGGGGTCTCCCGCCGTGGGGCTGCAAGGCTGGTGCCAGAACGGCACCGCCTGTCCCTCGTGAATCTTATCGGCGGGGATGACGAAGGGCTTTAGGTTGCGGGGGCCGGGCGTGCGGTTGCAAAGGCCGCCCGGGGCGAAAGGCGAGCGGGCATGAAGGCTGGGGCGGATGCTGAGCGGCGGCGAAGGTGAAAGGCCGGGCTGGGGCGGATGCGGGGCGGCGGGGGGAACCCGCCGGGCGGCG
>NZ_VRYY01000368.1 GCF_015731765.1 Nitratidesulfovibrio oxamicus | reverse complement strand
TGGAACTGGCGGGCGACCGGCTGGGCGGGGCCATCGTGGCCGTGGGCAATGCCCCCACCGCGCTGCTGGCCCTGCTGGACCATCTGGCGGCGGGTGGCCCGCCCCCCGCGCTGGTGGTGGCCATGCCGGTAGGCTTCGTCAACGCTGCGGAATCCAAGGAACTGTTTCTGGAACGCGCCGCCTCGCTGCACCAGTACGGTCCGTACGGACTGCCCTGCCTGGCCCTGCGGGGCCGCAAGGGCGGATCGCCCCTGGCCGCCGCCGCCGTCAACGCCCTGGCAGAAATGGCCCTGCGCGAACGGGGGTGATCCCGCCGGGAAGGTGCTTTCGCACCGCCCTGCCCGCCGCTTCCGGCGCCCGTCATATCCGGCCCTGGCCCTTGTTCCCGCCGGGCCCGCCCCCATGTTCCCCCATGGCTCTCCCATGACCACCCGACCATGCCGATCCGATTCGGGCCGGGTGACCTCCTTTCACGTTCTTGCGCAACAGGCGTACACTTTGCTATCCTGTACGACAGGCGTTCCGTTCCCTCGCCGGAATGACGCCACATCGCACCGGCCTCGCCGGTACAACAAGGAACCTGCATGACCCACGATCCACGCCTTGAGGGCGACGCGCACTCGGCTGCCGACACCGACGAAACCCCTTCGTCCGCGCCTGACGCTTCCGATGTGCCCGCCCCCGCCGTAGCTGACGCCCCCGGCATCACCGCCGCCGAATCCCCCGTCACCCCGGTCGTCCCGACCGCTTCCGACGCCCCTGCCGAAGGCACCCCCACCGAAATTTCCGATCCCGCGCCCGCAATTCCCGCAGACTCCGCCGACCCTGCCGCGCTCGCCGCACTTGCGGACGATGAAGACCCGGCCCTGCGCCTTGCCGCCGAGATCACCCGCATCGACGAGCCCGAAGACGCGCTGCCCCCGGTGACCCTTGCCGACCTGCCCCCCATGATGCAGGAGGCCGCCGCCCGCGCCGGATGGACCAACCTGATGCCGGTGCAGACCCGCGCCCTGCCGTACATCTTCGCCAAGCGCGACCTGATGGTGCAGTCGCGCACGGGCAGCGGCAAGACCGGGGCCTTCCTGCTGCCGCTGCTCGAACGCCTGTCCCCCGACGAAGCCGCCGTGCAGGCCCTGATCCTGGTGCCCACGCGCGAACTGGCCTTGCAGGTGGAATACGAGGCCCGCGTGCTGTTCGAGGGCACCGGCCTGAACGTGGCCGCCGTGTACGGCGGCGTGGGCTACGGCAAGCAGATGGACGCCCTGCGCGACGGCGCGCACCTTGTGGTGGGCACCCCCGGCCGCGTGCTGGACCACCTGCTGCGCCGCACCATGAACCTGGACCGCATCCGGGCGCTGGTGTTCGACGAAGCCGACCGCATGCTGTCCATCGGCTTCTACCCGGACATGAAGGAAATCCAGCGCTACCTGCCCAAGCGTCGCATTTCCGCGTACCTGTTCTCCGCCACCTACCCGCCCCACGTGCTGAACCTGGCTGGCGAATTCCTGAGCGAACCGCGCATGCTCAGCCTGAGCCACCAGCAGGTGCACGTGGCCCAGACGCAGCACCTGTATTGCGAAACCAAGCCCATGGACAAGGACCGGGCGCTGGTGCGCATCATCGAGTCCGAAAACCCCACGGCGGCCATCATCTTCTGCAACACCAAGGCCAACGTGCACTACGTGACGGCGGTGCTGCAGGGCTTCGGCTACAATGCCGACGAGCTTTCGGCAGACCTGACCCAGGCCAAGCGCGAACAGGTGCTGGGCAGCCTGCGCAAGGGTGGGGTGCGCTTTCTGGTGGCCACCGACGTGGCCGCGCGCGGCATCGACATTCCCGACCTTTCGCACGTCATCCTGTACGAGCCGCCGGAAGACCGCGAATCATACATCCACCGCGCCGGACGCACCGGTCGCGCGGGTTCGGCGGGCACGGTCATCTCGCTTGTGGACATCATTCAGAAGCTGGAACTGCAGCGCATCGCCAAGCACTACAAGATCGACATCCAGCATCGACCCACCCCCGACGACGAGTCGGTGGCGCGCATTGCCGGTGACCGGCTGACCGCCCTGCTGGAAGCGCGCCTGCGCGCCCGCACCGGGCTGGAACGCGAACGGCAGCAGCGCTTCGCCCCGCTGGCCCGCGCCCTGGCCGGAGACGACGAGCAGCTTTCGCTGCTGGCCATGCTGCTGGACCAGTACTACCAGGAAAGCCTGCATGCGGCCCCGCCCATGCCCGCCACCGCCCCGGCCCCCCGGCAGGACCGCCGCCGCGAAGAACGCCGCGATGACCGCAGGGACGACCGTCGCGATGAGCGCCGTGATGAGCGTCGGGATGACAGGCGGGATGAACGCGACGGGCGCGAAGCACGCCGTCGCGACCGCGACCGCAGGGACGAGCGGCGCGATGAACGCCGGGACGAGCGCAAGGACGAGCGCCGGGATGAACGGCGCGATGAACGCGCACCCGCCGCAGCCGCAACGGTCGCCCCCTCCGGCTCCGACAGCCCGGAACAGCACGCGGAACAGCGTGAAGACGGCCAGCCCCCCCGCGAAGGGCGCCGCCGGTCGCGACGTGGCCAGATCGGAAGA
>NZ_VRYY01000367.1 GCF_015731765.1 Nitratidesulfovibrio oxamicus | reverse complement strand
CCCGCCTGCTGGCCAAGGAGTGCGCCGCCACCCGCCGTTCGGTGGTGGCCGGCGTGCGCAGGCCGGTGTACGGCGGCGCCTCGCGCGAGGTGCTTGTGGCCGCGACGCCCGAACAGATGCTGCTGCGCGCCCGCCAGTACCGCGACATGGTGGACCGCTATGCCCGACGTTACAACCTTTCCCCGCGTCTTGTACTGGCCATCATGCATGCCGAAAGCGGCTTCAACCCCAATGCGGTCAGCCCGGCGCAGGCCCTGGGGCTGATGCAGATCGTGCCGGAAACCGCCGGGGGCGAAGTGCACGCCTACCTGCACGGCACGCCCGGCCAGCCTCCGCGCGACGCCCTGTTCGATCCCGGCACCAACATCCGCTACGGCACGGTATACCTGCACCTGCTGGCCAATCGGCATTTTTCCGACATCGCCAATCCCGCAACCCGCGAGTTGTGCGTCATTGCCGCCTACAACGGCGGTCCCAATGCCCTGCTGCGCGTGTTCGATGCCGACCGCGACAAGGCCGTGGCCATGCTAAACGCCATGACCACCCAGCAGGTGTACGACAAACTGGTACGCCACATGCCCGCCGACGAATCGCGCAAGTACGTGGACAAGGTGCTTGCCTCGCTGGAGAATTTTTCATCCGTGCATTGATGTGCCCTGTCCGCCCCGTTCCCTCTCGCGCCGTTGTGTTGCAAACCGAAAGGGAGTAAGGGAGTTTGGCTGCGCCATCGGGCGCACTGCCATGCCCGGCGGGCACGGCATTCCAGTCCGTGGTCGCCCCCGCGCGGGGCCAACCGTTCCGAACACAGGAGTCGTTCATGAAGAGATATGCCCTCGTACTGCTGGCCCTTGCCGCCATGGTGGCGCTTGCCGGGTGCAACCAGCCCAAGTCCGGCGGCATCGCCGTGGTGAATACCGCCCGCGTCTACCAGGAAAGCGAGGCGGGCAAGGCCGGGGTGAAGCACCTCGAAACGCTGCACGAGGAAATGCAGAACCAGCTCAACCAGATGCAGGAATCGCTGCAGAAGGACCAGAGCGACGACAACAAGCGCAAGTTCCAGGAAGCCTTTGCCGACTACCAGAAGCGCATGGGCGCCGAGCAGCAGCAGGTCATCTCCGTCCTGAACGAGAACCTGCAGAAGGTGCTGGATTCCTACCGCGAAAAGAACGGCCTTGCCGTCATCGTGGGCAACGACAACGTGCTCTCCGCCGGCCCCAGCGCCGACGTGACCGGCAACATCGTGGCCGAACTGAACAAGCTGAACATCACCTTCAAGCGCATGGAAGCGGAAGCCCCGGCCAAGCCGGCGGAAGCCCCCAAGCAGTAACGTTTGCGGGAAAACGGGCGCAGGCCCGCCATCCCCGCTTCTGGCCGGAATACGGCCAATCCATGGTAATGACAGGGACGCTCCGGCAGGCCGGGGCGTCTCTTTTTTGCGTCCGTCATGGGTAGGCCGGGGCGGCCTTGCCCTGCAGGAAGAACCCCGGCGGATGGTCCGGAAAGGCGGTGGCAGTTAGGCTGCCGGTGGTGGCGTGTGCGTCATTCGCGACGCAGCGAACGCACCAGTTCGCGGTAGCGCGGCGTTTCCGCCAGTTCGCGCAGTGCTGCATCAATACGTCCGGCCGTGGCGGCATCCACCCCTTTTGCCAGCATCAGGAAGCGCGATTCGCCGTCCGGGTTGCCCGGTACCGGGCGCAAGGTCAGGCTCGCGCCAAGGTCTGGGTGGGTGCGCAGCAGGTGGCCCGCCTCTTCATGGCTCATGAAGGAGATGTCGTGGGCGCCGTTCACTATGGACCGCAGCATTTGTGCATTTTCTTCACGGGTGCGGGTGGGCGAAGTGCCGGTGCGCTCCAGCGCCCGGGCCAGCCAGTCGCCGTACCAGTAGCCGTCGCCCAAGACCACCCGCAGTCCCCCCGCCAGCAGCGAATCGAGGGACCGGGCGGAAGCGGCAAGCCCCGCATCGGCGCGACGCACGACGATGACCGGCGGCAGCGGAACATACAGGGGGCCGATGAAGCGGGCGAAGGTTTCGCGTTCCGGCGTGCGGTAGACGCCGGGCGTGCAGGCGAAGGGCGCATCCGCACGGAAGCTGGCGAGGATTTCGGTGAAGGTGCTGGTGACAAGGCGGGGCTTCAGGCCCGCGCGCTCCAGCGCGAGCAGGGTCATCTCCACCAGCGGTCCGCCCTGGCTGTCCGGGGTAGCCGTGAAGAACGGCGGGCGGTGGTAGACGTAGACGGTGATCTCGCGCAGTTGCGGGGCGGATGTGGCGGCATGGGCAGCGCACAGCGGCGCGGCGCATGCCGCCAGCACAAGCAGCAGGATGCCCAGCGGGCGCAGGCAGGCACAGAAGGAACGGGCCCTGGCAGGGGGCCGGACGCGGTGCAGGGCCATGGTTACCTCCGGCTGTGGCCGGGGAGTGGGGTCTGGCGACAGGGTGCCGTGAACATGGCTGGTG
Source organism: Nitratidesulfovibrio oxamicus (assembly GCF_015731765.1). Taxonomy (GTDB): domain Bacteria; phylum Desulfobacterota; class Desulfovibrionia; order Desulfovibrionales; family Desulfovibrionaceae; genus Cupidesulfovibrio; species Cupidesulfovibrio oxamicus. Next base: position 139 of record NZ_VRYY01000367.1, on the reverse strand, counting down.
CTGAATGATTATCACGCATGATGCATGCGGCGCGGATTTGCCGGGGCGCGAGATGGGGCGGGGGCGTGCCGCAGGGATGCGCCCGGTACGGCAAGGGCGCGCGCCGGGGCGAGGGAGCAGTCTGCTCGGGGCGCGCCGC
>NZ_VRYY01000366.1 GCF_015731765.1 Nitratidesulfovibrio oxamicus | reverse complement strand
GGCGCGATGCCACCCGGTCCGGCGGCGAGCCGCCCTCCGCGCCTTCCCGGCCTTCGGCCCGGGCAGCGGCAAATGCGCGCGATGCCCTGCTGGCCGCCATCAATGCCCGAATCAACCACGCCGCATCGCCGTGGCCACCCTGCACCGTGCGTGAAATGGTGCTGTGGCGCAGCGATCCTGGCGGTGACCGCCCGGTGTACACCCCCCTTGCGGTGCTGCCTGCGCGGGATGACGCACAATGACCGTCGGATGAAAAAGCGGCTGAAAACGCCCTTTCACACCCGAAATTCGGCCCGAACAGGGTGTGCCGAAGCCCCCCTTCCGATGCCGCTTGCCTGCATTCCGCTCTTTCCGGCTGGTTCTTCCCCTTCCATCCCCGCGAGCAATGAAAAACGCCGCACCTGAAGGTGCGGCGCTCATGCCGCTGTGCCATGTCCTGCCCCGCCGGAGCGGAAGTGGGCATGGTATCAAGGCGAATCAGGTTTTTCCGCGGGGGCTCCCCGCGAAAAAAGATAATGCGCCCTACGAGGCGTAATCGCCCCGATTGAACTTGAACTTCTCCGTGGCGGCCATCACTTCGAGTTCGTTGACCACGGCTGCGAGCCCTTCGTGGTCGGAAAGGTTGGGCATGTTCTGCTTCAGGTCGCGCAGCGAGTTGTCGATGCCTTGCAGCATCGAGTACGCATCACGCAGTCCTCCTGTTGACGCCCCCTGCCCCAGTTCGCGGGCGTAGGCATCCCAGTTGTTCAGCAGACCGTCCAGTTGCTCCATGGCCTGGTCGAGGCCGGTCGCATCCGAGGCGGCGTCAACGCCCTCCACTGACGAAACCATGAGCAGCGGGTCGATGCCCGCGGCCCCCGGCGGCACCACCGACGCAGCGGACTGCGCCGATTCGGTTCCGCCCAGCTCCTGCGAGAGCAACGCGCCGAAGTCGCCGACGGCATTGGCGCCGCCGGTGCCCTTTCGTTGCGCTGGCTCCTGCCGTTGCAGGGCCTCCAGTTGTTCCGTGCCGATCTTCATGACGTCCCCCATGTCAGGGATGTAGCGCATGTCGTGCATGCAGGGTACGCCCGTGCCCAAGCAAGAACCCTGCCACGGCCAGCCATTGCACAACCCGCTGAAATTTCACAATCGCACCTGTTTTCAACGGCGCGCAAGGCGGGAAAAAGCTGCCGGGCGGCACGGCTTGCCCACATGCAGACACTACGCATCAAATCGGCCCTTGTCTATTTCGCCCTCTAAGCATACTGTAAGTATACGAAGAGGTTCAGACTGCCACCCGGCCCCGCGAGGGGCACGGAACCCGTAACCAGGGAGAAACACCATGAAGGACTTCAAGAAGATTCTCTGCGCGGTGGACTTTTCCGAGCACAGCAAGGACGTCGCCGAATATGCCGCATCGCTCGCCAGGATGACCGGCGGGTCGGTGGTGGTGCTGTACGCCGCCCCCTCGCTCAGCCAGTACGTGGGCTTCCACGTGCCGCCGAACTCCATCGAGAACTTCGTGGGTGAAATCGTTTCCGGCGCGGAAAAGGCCATGGAATCGTTCGTGGCCGAGAACTTTCCGGGCATCAAGGCCGAGGGCCGCATCGTCACCGGCTACGCGGCGGAAGAAATCCTGGGCATCGCGGACAAGGAAGGCGCGGACGTGATCATCATGGGCACCCATGGCCGCAAGGGCCTGGACCGCATCCTGTTCGGCTCCGTGGCGGAAAAGGTGGTCAAGAGCGCCCGCCAGCCGGTGCTGACCATCCGTCCTACGGCGTAATTCCGGACTGGGTGGCTTCGGGCCTCCTGGTTGGTCCGTGCGGCTTCGCCCCCGCGATTGCCGGTGGCATGCCAGCTGTGGCCCGATGTCCGCGGCAACGGTCGGGGCGATAGGGAACCGCAAGAAGAATGCAGGTGCAAGGGCCGTCGCGAGCAGTTCGCGGCGGCCCTTTTCCTGTGTCTTCACCGCGTTGCCGACAGCACGATCCGGGCAGACGGTCCCCCTGCGTGACGCCTACGTCCCGGCGGAATCCCCGGCCCTGTCCGGTGCCGCCTCCCCGGCGTCCCCGGCTTCCCCGGTTTTCGCAACATCGGGTGCCGCCCCGGGCGGCGCCTCGCACACCGCGTCGTCCATGGCCACGCGCGGCAGGATGAGCCGCACCGACCGTTCGAAAAACAGGTAGTCCCACGCCCAGTTCACCAGCACGAACAACCGGTTGCGGAAGCCGATCAGATAGGCCAGGTGCACGAACAGCCACAGCACCCACGCACCCAGCCCGGAAAAGGCAAACCGCCCCAGCCGCACCACCGCCGCCTGCCGCCCGATGGTGGCCATGGCCCCCTTGTCCCGGTAGCGGAAAGGCTTGGCCTTGCCCCCTTGCAGCAGGCGCAGCACGTTGGCCGCCGCGTGGCGGCCCTGCTGGGTGGCGTTGGGGGCGATCATGGGCGGGTTCTGCCCATCCGGCAGCGCAAGGTCGCCCACCACGTGGATTTCCGGGTGCCCTTCCGCCTGCAGGGTGGGCAGCACCGGCACGCGTCCGCCCCGGCCCACGGGCAGGCCCATGGCGGCAGCCACGTCGTGCCCGCGAACCCCGGCGGAGATCGGAAGA
>NZ_VRYY01000376.1 GCF_015731765.1 Nitratidesulfovibrio oxamicus | reverse complement strand
GGCAGCGACGACACCACGCCCGGCGGCGCGGCAAAACCCGCCCCCTCCCCGGCCATCTCGCGCTTTCGGCGCCTGCTGCCGGTGGTGGGCATTTTCGGGGCCGCGCTGCTGTACGGCGACGGGGTGATCACCCCGGCCATCTCGGTGCTGTCCGCCGTGGAGGGGCTGGAGGTGGCCACCGAGGCCGCCGCGCCCTTCGTGCTGCCCATCACCATCGGCGTGCTGGTGGGGCTGTTCATGGCCCAAAGGCACGGAACGGAACGCATCGGCAAGGTGTTCGGCCCGGTGATGGTGGTGTGGTTCGCGGCCATCGCCGCGCTGGGCCTTGTGGCCGCGCTACGCAACCCGCAGGTGTTCGCCGCCATCAGCCCGACCTATGCCGTGCGGTTCTTCATGGAAAATCACCTGCACGGCATCGTGGTGCTGGGCTCGGTGGTGCTGTGCATCACCGGGGGCGAGGCGCTGTACGCCGACATGGGGCACTTTGGCGCGCGGCCCATCCGCCTTTCATGGATGGCCGTGGTCTTCCCGGCGCTGATGTGCAACTACCTGGGCCAGGGCGCCATGCTGCTGGCCGATCCGGGACTGTCCTTCAACCCGTTCTTCGCGCTGGTGCCGCGCCCGCTGCTGTACCCCATGGTGGCGCTGTCCACGGTGGCCACGGTCATCGCCTCGCAGGCCATGATATCCGGCGTGTACTCGCTGACGCAGCAGGGCATCCAGTTGGGCTTCGTGCCGCGCATGCGCATCATCCACACTTCGGAGGAAACGCGCGGGCAAATCTACCTGCCCGGGGTGAACTGGCTGCTGATGATCGCCTGCGTGGGGCTGGTGCTGGCCTTCCAGGAATCCAGCCGACTGGCCGGGGCCTACGGCATCGCCGTCACCGCCACCATGGGCATGACCTCGCTGCTCTACTACGCCGTGGCGCGCCAGCGCTGGGGCTGGCGGGCCTGGCAGGCCGTGCCGCTGGTGGCGCTGTTCCTGGCCTTCGACTCCGCGTTCCTGTCCGCCAACCTGCTCAAGATTCTGGATGGCGGCTGGTTCACCCTGCTGCTGGCCATCGGCATCATGGTCCTGATGCTGACCTGGCGCGATGGCCGGGCCGCCCTTTCCGTCCGCTTTGCCGCAGCCTCGGTGCCCTTCGGCACCTTTCTCGACGGCGTGCGCCGCACCAAGCCCCTGCGCGTGCCCGGCACGGCGGTGTTCATGTCCGTGAACCCCACGGGCACCCCCCTGCCCCTGCTGCACCACTACAAGCACAACCACACCCTGCACCAGACCGTGGTGCTGCTGACCATCGTGGCCGAACCTTCACCCTTCGTACCCCGGCCCGACCGGCTGGTGGTGCACAACCTGGGCGAAGGGTTCCACCGCATGGTGGCCCGCTACGGCTTCATGCAGACCCCGCGCGTGCCCGAACTGGTGCAACTGGCCGCCGCGCGCGGCCTGCCCATGCGCATGGAAACCACCACCTTCTTCGTGGGCCGCGAAACTCTGCTCATCGGCAGCGGAAACCGCATGGCGGGCTGGCGCAAGGCGCTGTTCGCCTTCATGTCGCGCAACGCCTGGAACGCCACCACCTTCTTCGGCATCCCGCCGGGGCGGGTCATCGAAATCGGCGCGCAGGTGGAACTGTAGCGCCGCAAGGCGCAACGATTGACGACACATCAAGGGGTGCGGCGGTCCGCAACGCAACACCCCGCCGGGACGGGCACGACCGCGTGCACGACGCCCTTCCGCCGGAGGCATGCCGCTCCTCGCTTCCGGCGGCTGTCCGTCCCGGCCCCCCTCATCGCCCCTTCGGCATTCGCACCGCATGCGAACGCCGGGGGGCGATGTCGTTGAACACGCAGCGCGGCGAGAATATGCAAGGGGCCGCCCTTGCGGACGGCCCCTTGCATATTCTCGCCGCGGCGGGCACGGGCTGCACCCCGTGCCGCATCGGCCACGACCCTAGCCGATCATTTCCAGAAATGCCTCGATCCGCACCTTGAGCTGTTCGGCATCGGCTTCGGAGTAGTCCGTCTCGATGTGCAGGCTGGGCAGGTCGAACTTGTCGCGCAGGAAATTGCGCACCTTGTACGCCTCCACGTTGTAGGTGTGGCAGGCCTGCCAGGTCAGGTCCACCACGCCGTGCGGCCTGAAGTCGGCCACCAGCTGTTCCAGCAGGTCGAAGCGGCCCTGGTTGGGCGCCATGACCGAGCACGGCGTGGACAGGTAGCGACGCGCCAGCGCGGTAAGCGGGTCGCCCGTCTCGGCCACCAGGTCGGCTTTCTTGTAGCCGGTGCAGTTTTCCATGCACACCACCTGGCCGCCGCATTCCTCGATGAGCCGCACCACCTTGTGCGAACCCATGCCCACCGGCACGCCGGTCAGCAGGATGCGCGGGCCGCCCTTGCGTTCGGGCAGGGTTCCCGCCCTGGCCGCCGCCTGCACCTCGTTGACCACGCCTTCGGCCAGCTCGATGATGGTTTCGCGGTCAGGGAAGAACCCGAGCTTGAAGAGCATTTCCAGCATCTGCATGCCGGTCACCGGGGCCGGTTCCATCTGCGGCAGGTCCATCAGCGCCTTCAGCGCGCGCCGCTCGCGGTTGGCCAGCTTGATGGCGTCGGTCAGGTTCTCGTCGGTGATGGTCACCCCGAAGTCGCCCTCCATCCGCGTCACCAGCCCCGCCAGTTGTTCACGCCAGAAGGGCAAGGCCTCCTCGCCCGGCGTGGAGGGCAGGTGCAAGAGATGCACGGGCTTCATCTCGCCCAGCAGTTCGAACATCTTCTTCTTGCCGTCACAGGTGGTGTCCGCCACCACCAGATCCGCCGCCGACAGGTACGGGCACGAACCTTCCATGGCAAACCCGAAGCTGCTCTTGATGAGCGGGCACAGGTTGCGTGGCAGCACCTGCTCGGCCGTGGCAATGGGGTCGTTGCGGGTGCCGCACAGCACCACCGGCACCGCACCCGCCGCCAACGCGATTTCCGCCGGCGAGTACAGACAGTACAGACCCACCACCTTGCGGCCCGCCGCCTTGACCTCGCTGATGGCCAGGGCATTGCGCTCCGCCGCCGTCTTCAGCCGCTCGATGCTCTCCCACGTCATGTGCCTGCTCCTTTCCGGTTTTGAAGAGGAAGTTGGAGACAGGAACCGGGGGGGGGACCCTTTAAAAAGGGTCTCCCTCCCCGGACCCCTCCCCCCCAAACTTTCTCATTGGGGGGGCTGGTCCTGTCCAACGGGTAGTTGCCCCGCTCCGCACTCATCAAGATGCCGTCACTGCCCCGCGCAACACTCCATAATTGAAAAGTTTTGGAGAAGGAGGGAGGGGGGCGGGGGAGGGAGGAAGAACCTTTCGGCGCTCTGCGGTCGCCATCCGTAAGGTTCGCGCTGCGCGCTCACCTAACGGCTGCCGCAAAAGGTTCTTCCTCCCTCCCCCGCAAACATTCCCCTACACTCCCCCTGCCCCACCAACCGCCACATCCTGCGCCGCGATGAGGGCGGCGCCGAGGGCGCCGGTGGCCTGGGGCATGTCGGACACGGTGACGGCAAGGCCGAGGGTATCGGAAAAGATGCGGGCAAAGGCCGGGTTGGTGGCAAGCCCGCCGGTAAAGGCGCAGCCGGGCACCAGGGGCACGCGACCGGTCAGGGCTTTCAGGCGGCGGGCCACGGAGGCCACGATGGAGGCGGCCAGGTCGTCCTTGGAGACGCCCTGGGCGATGAGCCCGATGACCTCGGTCTCGGCAAACACGGCGCACATGCTGTTGAGGGGCACGGGTGTGCCGCGCAGGGCGGCATCGCCCATCTCGTCCAGCGTCATGTCGAGCACGCCGGTCATGACCTGGAGAAAGCGCCCTGTACCGGCGGCGCACTTGTCGTTCATGACGAAGTCGCGCACGCTGCCGCACTCGTCCACGGCCACCACCTTGCTGTCCTGCCCTCCCACGTCGAGAACGGTGCGGGTATCGGGCGCAAGGTGATGCGCGCCGCGCGCATGGCAGGTGATTTCGGTGACGGTGCGATGCAGGAAAGGCAGGGAGATGCGACCATAGCCGGTACCCACCACGCGGGCCACCCGGTCGATGCGGGTTCCGGCCTCGCGCAGGGCGGCGTCCAGCACGGCCTGGCCGGTTTCGCGGGGGTTCCATCCGGTGGGGGTGACGGCCACGCCCAGCACGGCGCGCGAGGCGACGTCGAGCACCACGGCCTTGGCGGCTGTGGAGCCCACGTCCACTCCTGCAACCAGACGGGCAACGGGCATGGGGCCTCCTGCGGAAAAACACGGGCCACACGTGGTGCCCTGCCACTGGATAGCCCACCTGCCAACTTCCGGTAAAATCGATACTTCCTATCGCACATCAAGCAATGCATAGACTGTCGCGCCATAACGCCCGCCGCGCGGCATGGGGACGCGATGGCGTATTGTCGACGGGCAGGGCGCCGGAGCCAACGGCGCGCCCTTTTCCGCTCCGCTGGCCCACAAAAATATACTCCCGTTTCACGTGCCTGATGGTATCATGAAGGAGATACCCGCATCGTTCACCGCCGGGGAGAGATGGCCGGGTAACGCCGGACATGCGCCCCCCGAAAAAAATCGCATTTCGTGCAAATTTCCCCGTGGTTTTGATGTCCGTCACATCGCGCATTCGCCCGCCGGACTATTGTGCACTCAACGACGGGGCGAAAGGCCCGAAAGATGTGCGTACGACGGGACGGGCACGAAAACGTTTCCGGCCCGACGACGCCGGCCCGACGACGCCGCCCCGCCGAACCGCAACCACAACGGAGCGCGCCATGGTCCTTTCGAAGATTTTAGGCCTCTTCGGCCACAAGACCGACCCCCAGAAAAAGGAGACCCCCATGTCCATGTTCTGCAACCAGTGTGAACAGACCGCCAAGGGTACCGGCTGCACCACCATCGGCGTGTGCGGCAAGCAGCCCGAAGTTTCCGCCCTTCAGGATCTGACGGTCTACGCCTTGCGCGGCCTGGCCCTGGTGGCCCTTGAAGCCCGCAAGAAGGGCATCGTCGATCCCGCCATCGACCACTACGGGGCCAAGGCCCTGTTCACCACCCTGACCAACGTCAACTTCGACCCGGCCCGCTTCCAGGCATACATCAACGAGATCGTCAAGCACCGCACCGCGCTGGCTGCCCGCGCTGGAGTTTCGTTCGCCTCCGGCCCCGCCTCCTTCCAGCCCGCCGCCACCCTGGACGCCCTGGGCGCGCAGGCCGAAATCGCCTCGCTGACCGCCGACAAGAGCGACCCGGACATCGTTTCGCTGAAGCAGACCCTGCTCTACGGCATGAAGGGCCTGGCCGCCTACGCCGACCACGCCGCCGTGCTGGGCCAGACCGACCCCGAAGTGTTCGCCTTCCTGTTCAAGGGCCTGGCCGCCGGGTACGACGGCGTGCAGCGCGACCTTGGCCAGTGGGTGGAGCTTGCGCTCGAATGCGGCAAGGTCAACCTGCGCGCCATGGAACTGCTGGACGCGGGCAACACCGGCACCTACGGCCACCCCGTGCCCACCCAGGTTCCCCTTGGTCACCGCAAGAACAAGTGCATCCTCGTTTCAGGCCACGACCTGCGCGACCTGCACGAACTCTTGAAGCAGACCGAAGGCAAGGGCATCGACATCTACACCCACGGTGAAATGCTGCCGACGCACGGGTATCCGGAACTGAAGAAGTACCCCCACTTCTACGGCCACTTCGGCACTGCCTGGCAGAACCAGCACAAGGAATTCCCGGCCTTCCCCGGCGCCATCCTGTTCACCACCAACTGCATCCAGAAGCCGCAGGATTCGTACAAGGACCGCGTGTTCACCACCGGCCTCGTAGGTTGGCCCGGCCTTGTGCACTGCGAGAACTACGACTTCTCCGCCGTGATCAGGAAGGCGCTGGAAATGCCCGGCTTCACCGATGACGCGCCCGGCAAGAACGTGCTGGTGGGCTTTGGCCGCAACACCGTCATGAGCGTGGCCGGCCAGGTCATCGACGCGGTGAAGTCCGGCGCCATCCGCCACTTCTTCCTGGTGGGCGGCTGCGACGGCGCCAAGCCGGGTCGCAACTACTACACCGAGTTCGTGGAAAAGACCCCCAAGGACACCGTGGTGCTCACGCTGGCCTGCGGCAAGTTCCGCTTCTTCGACAAGGAACTGGGCGACATCGGCGGCATTCCGCGCCTGCTGGACGTGGGCCAGTGCAACGACGCCTACTCGGCCATCCAGATCGCCGTGGCCCTTGCCGGCGCCTTCGAGTGCGGCGTGAACGACCTGCCCCTGTCGCTGGTTCTTTCGTGGTACGAGCAGAAGGCCGTGGTCATCCTGCTCACCCTGCTGGCCCTGGGTATCAAGGACATCCGCCTCGGCCCGTCACTGCCCGCGTTCATCACCCCCAACGTGCTGAACTTCCTGGTGCAGAACTACAACATCAAGCCCATCACCACTCCGGATGAAGACCTGAAGGCCATTCTGGGGTAAGGCGAGCACGCCCTGAAACGACGGGACTCGGGGGGCGGCACGGGCCGCCCCCCTCTCCCCTGCCCGGATACGAATTGCAACGGCACCGCCGACGCCTTGCGAGTGCACCCGCCACGGCCACCACACCCACCGCCACGCCGCCCGACATCACAGACATCACAGACATGGCCCCCAACCGACACGGGGCCGCCCGCGCTCCAACCCGCAGGCAAGGATCACAGACATGAAGACCACCCGGAATATCCTGGAAATCGACGAAGAACGCTGCGACGGCTGCGGCGCCTGCGTGCTGGACTGCGCCGAAGGCGCCATCGCCATCGTGGACGGCAAGGCCAAGATCGTGTCCGACAGCTTTTGCGACGGCCTTGGTGCGTGCCTTGGCAGCTGTCCGCAAGGCGCGCTGCGCATCATCCAGCGCGATGCCGTTCCCTTTGACGAAGAAGCGGCCATGGAGCACGTGCGCAAGCGTGATGGCGCGCAGCCCCGTACCGGCGACCATCATTCCGCCCACGCCAGGCCCGACGGACACGGCGTGCACGGGCATTATGGCCAGGCGCACCACCCCGGACACGGGCACGGACACGGTGGCGGTCATGGTGGAGGCCACGGCGGCTGCCCCGGCTCCATGATCCGCAGCTTCGCCAAGTCCGAGGCCCCCATGTTCGGGGTTGCCGAAGGCCCGGTTTCCGGACCCGGCCATTGGCCGCTGAAAATCCGCCTGGTGCCCCCCACGGCCCCCTACCTGAAGGACGCCGACGTGCTGGTGGCGGCGGACTGCGCGGCGGCGGCGTCGCCCCTGTTCCACAGCCACTTCGCCAGGGGCAAGGTGGTGCTCATCGGCTGTCCCAAGTTCGACGACACCGACGCCTACGCCCAGCGACTGGCCGAAATACTGGCCACCAGCGGCATTCGGTCCATGACAGTACTGCGCATGGAAGTTCCATGCTGCCGCGGCCTTACCGCCGCACTGGCCAAGGCCCGCGAATTGTCCGGCACCAACGTGCCGCTGAACGAAATGGTCATGACGTGCCAAGGCGCGCCAGCGCCTACTCCGCTCGCCTGACGCGCCAGCGCCTACTCCGCTCGCCTGACGCGCCAGCGCTTACTCCGCTCGCCTGACGCGCCAGCGCCTACTCCGCTCGCCTGACGCGCCAGCGCCTACTCCGCTCGCCTGACGCGCCAGCGCCTACTCCGCTCGCCTGACGCGCCAGCCAAATCCACAAGCCCGCATCCAAACTGCACGACGTGCGGCCCGCCCACGCGGGCCGCACGTCATTCCGCCCCTGGTAAACCCCGTACACAAAAAGGGTGACGAAACGGCCCCGGCATGCATACAGTAGGAATACAGGGGAAACACACGCGGCGCTTTCGGGGAAAAGGGCGCCGCACAGGGCGGCATCGAGGGCGTTCCATGAACGACTACGAACTGCGCAAATTCGTCGCGCCGGAATTCGTGTTCGGATACGGCGCGGCTGGCCTGGCCGGACGGCATGCCCGCAACCTTGGCGCATCGCGCTGCCTCGTGGTGTCCGACCAGGGAGTGGCGGCGGCAGGCCACACGGAGGCGGTGGCCCGCACCCTGCGCGATGAAGGCATTGCCTGCGCGACCTTTCTGGGGGTTTCGGAAAACCCCCGCGATACCGAAGTGATGCAGGGCAGCGAGGTGTTCCGCGCCGAAGGGTGCGACGCCATCGTGGCCGTGGGCGGCGGCAGCCCCATGGACTGCGCCAAGGGCATCGGCATCGTGGTGGCCAACGGCGGGCACATCCTGAACTACGAAGGGGTGGACGCCATCCCCAAGCCCATGCCGCCGCTGGTCTGCGTGCCCACCACGGCGGGCAGTTCCGCCGACGTCTCGCAGTTCGCCATCATCCGCGACACCCCGCGCAGGGTGAAGATAGCCATCGTCAGCAAGGCCAACGTGCCCGACGTGGCCCTGGTGGACCCGCTGACCACCCTGACCAAGCCGCGCGAACTCACCGCCGCCACCGGGCTGGACGCCCTGACCCATGCCGTGGAGGCGTACGCCTCCAACGCGCACTCCCCCGTCACCGACATGTTTGCCCTGGAAGCCATCCGGGGCATCGGCACCGCCCTGTTCGACGTGCTGGACGACCTGGGCAGCCGCGACGCCAGGGCCCGCATGGCCCTTGGCAGCATGAACGCGGGACTGGCCTTTTCCAACGCCATCCTGGGGGCGGTGCACGCCCTGTCCCACAGCCTGGGCGGCCTGCTGGACCTGCCCCACGGCGAATGCAACGCCCTGCTGCTGCCCTTCGTGGTGCGCCGCAACTACGTGGCGGCCCCGCAGCGCTACCGCCGCGTGGCCGAGGCGCTGGGCGTGGCGGATGCCCTTGCCGCCCCGGACGACGAGGTGCGGGACGCCCTGTTCGCCCGGCTTGGCGACATGCGCCGCAGGGCCGGGTTCGACAAGGGCCTTGCCCAGTACGGGGTTACACGCGACCAGTTGGCGGAACTGGCGCGCCTGGCCCTGGAAGACCCCTGCCTTTCCACCAACCCGGCCCCGCTCGACGCGCGCGAACTGGAAGAACTGTATGTCGAAGCGTTCTGACGACCTGCGGGCAAAGCTCATCGGGCTCGGGCAGGCCTCCACGCGCAAGAGCTACTACCCGGAGCTGAAAGAGCGTCTCCAGCAACTGGAACTGTTTCGCGCCCTGCTGGAAAGCGCAGGCGACGGCGTGCTGCTGCTGGCCGCGGAAACCCTGATGGTGCTGGACGCCAACGGAGCTGCCTGCCGCTTCGCGGGGTTGCCGTGGGAAGCCCTGACCGGTCGCCCGCTGGCGGCGGCATTTCCCGAACTGGCCGGATGGAAGCCGCATCTTTCAGGCAACGCGGAAGGCTTTGTGCCGCAGGACGGCCCGCGCACCAGCGCCTGGCACATGGCCGATGCCGCTCCCCCCGCGGGGGGAGAAGAGCGCCGCCTGATCCGCCAGCCCTCGCACGGGGCCGACCTGTGGCTGGAACTGGCCCTGAAACGCCACGACATCGGCGGCATATCATATGTCTCGTGCATCGCGCGCGACGTGTCGGAACGGTTGCGCGCCGAAGAAGAACTGCGCGAGAGCGAACGCAAGTACCGCGCGCTGTTCGAGGCGGCCAACGACGCCATTTTCCTGATCCGCGACGGCCTTGTGCGTGACGCCAACCGCAGGGCCTGCGAACTGTTCGGCAGGCCCCTGGACCAGTTGACGTCCATGGCTCCGCGCGACCTTTCACCGCCAGAGCAGCCCCGCTCCGGGGCCACCCACCTGGCCGAGGACATCCGCCTGGCCAAGGCCCTGGCCGGAGAGCCGCAGTTCTTCGAATGGACGCACCTGCGCGCGGACGGCACCCCCTTCGACTGCGAAATCTCCCTCAGCCGCTTCACCCTGCGGGGCGAACCGTGGCTCATCGCCATCATCCGCGACGTGACCGAGCAGAAGAAGCTGCGCGAAATCATGGTCCAGACGGAAAAGATGATGTCCGTGGGGGGCGTGGCCGCCGGCATGGCCCACGAGATCAACAACCCCCTCTCGGCCATCGCCCAGTCCGCCCAGAACCTGCAGCGCCGCCTGACGCCCGGCGTGCCGGACAACGAAGCCGCCGCCCTGATGTCCGAAGTGGACCTGGAACGGGTGCAGCACTACTTCGAGTTGCGCGGACTGGCCAGGCTGGTGAGCAACATCCGCGAGGCCTGCGCCCGCGCGGCGGACATCGTGCGGCACATGCTGGACTTTGCCCGGCGCAGCGATGCAGAGCGCGCCGCATGCGACCTTGCGGCACTGCTGGACCGGGCCGTGGAGCTGGCGGAGAACGATTACGACCTCAAGAAGCGCCACGATTTCCGTAACATCCGCATCGTCCGCGACTACGCACCCGGCACGCCCATGGCGGAATGCGCTCCCACCGAAATCGAGCAGGTGTTGTTCAACCTGCTGAAAAACGCCTCGCAGGCCATTTCGCAAAAGGTCTACCCGCAGGGCGAGACACCGCGCATCACCTTGCGCGTAGGCACGCAGTACGGCGCGCCGGGCCTGCCCGGCGGCATCGGCGGTATTCGGGGGGTGGGGGGAGTTGGGGCCCTCTGCGAGAGCGAGGCCACGGGCGCCAGTCCGGCCTGCACGGAATATGTCCGCGTGCAGGTGGAGGACAACGGCCCGGGCATGGACGAGCGCACGCGGGTGCGGGTGTTCGAGCCGTTCTACACCACCAAGCCGCCTGGCGAAGGCACGGGACTGGGCCTTTCGGTGTCGTACTTCATCATCAGCCGCAACCATGGCGGACACATCATGGTGGAATCGCAGCCGGGGATGTGGTGCCGCTTCACGGTGCTGCTGCCCGCCGTGCAGCGCCCAACGTAAGCCCACCTGCGGGATCCCGCCGGGCCACACTTCGGACATCCGCAGAACGGTCGAGTCGTTCGGGCGGACGTTCGGGGGAAAGGACGTTCAGGCGGCCCTGCGCGGCCTCATCTCACACGTACAGCGGTAGCCCGCAAGCAACAGGAGCCCGACCGCGTGCACCACCACGGCGGGCGGCCCCACCACGAACGCGCCGTAGGCCGCGAATTTCCATATGAACACAGACGGCACGCCGTCCAGCCCGCCGGACATGGCCGCCACCCCGCGCCCCACGGCGAACACCCCGGACACCGCGCTGCTGCCCGCTATCAACAGGGCGGGCCATGGGCTGCCCGTGCGCCAGGCACGCCAGGCCACGTACAGCAGGTCGGCGTAGACCGGCAGCATGTGCAGGCTGAACACCAGCACCCGTGCGGACACGCTGAACCTCACCCAGGTGAACCACGAGGCAAGGCAGGCCAGCGAAACCAGCAACGCGGCATAGACGCGCCACGGCACCCGCCTGCCCAGAAAGCGCCGCAACCCGACCGCAGCCAGCATGCCACCGCCCACGAGGCACAGGTTGGCCCCAAGGATGGAGGCGACCCAGGGCCAGGAACCTTGCATGAGCATCAGGAAAATGCCCGCAGACAGCAGCCCGCCCCCGGCGGCCCAGGCAAGCATGCCGGGGTACCGGCGCATGCCCAGTGCAAAGGCAAGAACGGCAAGGGCGCACAGCGCCATCGCCACCATGAGCACCAGCGCCCAGGCATAGGCCTGAGGGTGTTGCATCGTCCCTCCGTAACGGGTTCGCTGCACACGGCGAAAGAAGCGCCGGACGCCTGTCGCCGTCCGTGCGTCCTTCCGGGCCATGACAGATGTAACAAGTCCTGACCGCGGGTCCACGCACGCGGCATGGGGCATCATCCGGACCACCCTGCTCCCGCACGCGGCAAGGGCCATGACGAGGGCCGCGGGCAGCAGCGCGCGGCCCGGACATCAGAGCGTCTCGTCCCCGTCGGCCAGGGCCTGCAAGTAGTCACGGTCAACGATGGTCACCTCGCGTCCGTCCACGGAAACGGCCCCGCGTTCGGCCAGCTTTCCGAGGCAGCGCGAAAGCGTCTCGCGCGCGGTGCCCAGCATGCCCGCCAGCACCCCCTTGGCCATGTCCAGCCGGAAGGTGTCGGCATCGCCCTTCAGTTCGCTGGCGTGCAGCAGGTAGGCGGCAAGGCGTTGCGGGGTTTCGTGCAGGGTCAGGGATTCCACCTTGGAGGTGAACACGCGCAGCTTGCGCGACAGCGCGGCCAGCATGTTCATGGCCAGTGTGGGATCGCGGGTGATGCGGTCCACCAGCCCCTTGCGCGGCAGAAACAGCACGCGAGCGTTCTCCACGGCCATGGCGTGGGCGGGAAAGGTGCCGCCCTGGAACACCGCCACCTCTCCAAAGGTTTCGCCGGGACCCATCACGTGCATCACGGCCTCGCGCCCGTCGGGCGCGGTCTTGAATATCTTCACGCGGCCCTCGGCCACCACGTAGAAGCCCTCTGCCGGAGAGGACTCGAAAAAGATCATCTGGCCCTTGTCCACGCGACGGTCCACCACGATGCCCGCCAGACCTTCCAGCTGGGCGTCGGAAAGACCGTCGAAAAGGGGCAGTCGCTCGATGATGCGGCGGTTCTGCTGAGTCACTGGCGTACCTCTGGGTGTGGCCGGGCCATGTTTGTCCTGCAGGCACAGCATAGGGCACGTCGGCCCCGGGGGCAAGAACGGGCGGCATCCACGGGCGGCATCCACGGCCGGTCGCCACGTACGGAACACCGCCCCGCGCATCCCTGTTGCGACTGGCGGCGGGGTGCGGTAAGCGGTGGATGACCACGGGCGCCCGCGCCCCATCCACAGGAGACGATTCCATGAAATACGGCAGCAAGGTGGCGGCCCGCGTAGAGGAACTGTTGCGCGAGCAGTTGGAGGAACTGGGGGAAAACCCCAGCGCCATCGACGCCCACGAAATCGCGGCGCACATGCGTTGCGAGATATGGTCCGACGACACCATGATCTACATCTGGAAGGAAACGCCCATCCTGCGCGTATCCTCGGAGCAGCACGACGACGGCAGCGTGACCTGGCGCATGTTCACCCGCGACGACGAGGGCGACGGCTTTGCCACCGACCCTGCGGGCAGCCTGACCCGCGACGACGGCCCGCTGCTGGACATGGACCTGGCCTACCGGCCCGTCGGACAATCGGGCGCAGACGACGAGGACTCCGGCAACGATGATCTCGGCGACGATGATGACGATGACGGCGGCGACGACGGCGGCGAACGCCGCAGCGGCGGCTATCCGGTGCAGTAGCCCCAGGCCGGAGGGCCCGAAGTCGGAAGAAACCGGCCGGAATTGGACGGCAATGGAAAGGGGACGCCACATGGCGTCCCTTTTCTACGTGCAGGCTCGCGCCCGGAATTGCCGCAATGGCCGCGCTCAGCGCCGGACATGGTGCGCGAACTTGCTGCGCGCCTTGCCCTGCGCCGCCGCCGCGGTGTCGATGATCTCGTCCCGCCGCGACTCCAGTGTGGCCACCACGGCCCTGTCCAGCAGCCCGCGGCGCACCCCGTCGCGCAGCACGTCGATGATCTTGTCCCGGTGCATGCCCGCGCGGTAGGGCCGGTCCTCCGCAAGGGCGGTGCACATGTCGGCCACGGCCATGATCCGCGACCCGATGCTGAGGCCGCCTGCGCCGATGCGGAACGGGTAGCCCGAACCGTCGAGTTTCTCGTGGTGAAAGGCCGCCCATTCGGCAATGCCGCCCAGCCCATGCATGGAATTGAGCACCAGATAGGTGTGGTAGGTGTGCTGGCGCATGACGGCGAATTCCTCGTCGGTGAGGGGGCCCGCCTTTTCCAGAATGGCGTTGGGCACCACCATCTTGCCGAGGTCGTGCAGGTTGCCCGCAATCTCCATCAGCCGCGCCTCGGGCTCGGGCAGGCCGAAGGCCCGCGCCAGCGCCCCGGCGGACGCGGAAACCCCGGCGGAATGGGTGGCGGTGAACGGCGAGCGAAAGTCGATGATCTCGCGCACCAGCAGCGACCAGCTGCGCACGCCGTCCAGGTCCAGTTGCAGGCGGCGGCACGGATTGCGCTCGCTGAGAAAGGTGAACAGGCGCGGCGAAACAAGGTTCAGCCAGAATTCGTCCCGACCGGAAACCAGCAGAAAGGCCTCCACCACCCGGCGGTCGATGGCGCAGCCCGACATGCGGCGAATTTCCGCGGTGAGGTCGTCGTGCTGGTGCAGCACGTAGATGCGCCGGTCCATGGACCGTTCCAGGGTGTCGGCCAGCAGGACGATCTGGGCCAGCAGGCCCACGCGCTGGTCGGGGCCGTGCGAATCCAGTTCCGGCAGCGTGGCATGGTGCAGGCGGACTACCTCCGCCGCCTCTGCCAACCCCGGTCCCTGCGCCAGCAGGCCCGCGCCCACGGCGCAGTGCTCGTCCATGCTTTCCACGCGCGATGCGCGCACATCCAGCTTGTCTTCCGGCGAAAGCGCACCCACGTCATGCAGCAGCGACGCGATGAACAGCGTTTCCTTGTCCTTCTGCGGAAGGTCCAGTGCCTCTGCCAGTTCCCACGCCACAAAGGCGACCCGCAACTGATGCTGCGACAGCGAAGGGCTCGCAAGGTCGAGCGCCTCCGAAATGGACAACAGCATGTCCGACAGGTCGACCGAAATCCCCGAATACATGGCCCCCCCGGCGCTATCCCGGCAACATGGCGCCGCTCCCTGCCCGCGTTGCGCGTCCGGCCACCGCATCACGCTCCCCGACGGCGCACGACAACATTGATGGTCCTACACTTTATCGACGAGCAAATGACGATGTCAACAAGCAAATGACGTTTTATCGGACTCCCTACCTGCCGGGGTGGGGCGCAACCGCTGCATGCCCCTTGCGTGAACGGGGTGAAACAACGCGGGACGAAACCGCCACGGCGCGTTGCGGCGGGCTTCAGGCGCACTTGGGGCGCTTGGCGCGCCTGAAGCGTGCAACAATGCAGAGAGGCCGGAAGCAGTGCTTCCGGCCTCTGGTCAGGCGTCATTGCATGTGCGGTGCGGCATGTTCGTTGCGTACGCCGTGCGCGAAGAAACCGGAAGCATGTCGGCTGCCCTGCAACGATGTACAGCATTGCCACAGCACCGATACGGCACGGATACGTATGGGCATCGCCACGCCGCCACGGCGCCGTGGCGGCAATGCCGGGGGCGCGGGGCCTAGCCCAGCGCAGCCGCCCGGTCGAGGCGGG
>NZ_VRYY01000364.1 GCF_015731765.1 Nitratidesulfovibrio oxamicus | reverse complement strand
CTGGGTGAAGTTTGTTTTCGGTTTAACCACCGGAGTGAGGACTTGTTCCCCATACTTTTAAAGGCATTGAAGACAAGTCCAGCAAGAGATTTTATAACGGATTAGTCCGTTTTGGTTAGGTATTACCTTTTTCTATCCACGAAAACTTCCATCCGTTCAGGTGAGTCGCAACGGCAGTCGTGATGCCTGTCCTTTCGCCGTTGCGCCGGGATGTGGCGGAATGCGCCCCCCGCAAGGGGGGAGGCAGGCACGGCTGGCGGGTCCGCCTGGCCGGCATGCGCGGCATGATCGGCATGAGCGGCGCGACTGGCCGACTGGCCGACTGGCCGACTGGCCGACTGGGGCAAGAAACACAACGCACATCAACGCCCACGAAACGCAAAAACGGCCAAGGGACGCGCATGACGCCCCCCCTGGCCGGTAACAGTGCCCGCGGGTGTTGCCGAAACGGGTACTTCCCACCTTTCGGCGGAAGTTGCAAACAGCGCAATGCAAAGGCCGGGGGTTACATGGCCCCAGGCCGGGGGACGCGACAGCGGCGACCGGCGCGCGGTCGGACAGGGATCATCCCCCTCTCCGGCCCTCCGTGGCCCGCCCCGGAGCAGGTGCTGGCCGGACCGCATCCGGTCCCGCGCCTTTCACCCGCCGCCAGCCGCTACGGCTTCATGTCGAGCTTTTTCGTCTGACCGCCGGACACGCCAACCCGCTGCATCAGGCCCACGCCCTGCGGCTTCTTGTCCACGGTCAGCCAGGTGAACCCGGTCACGATGAAGAACTGCCCGTCGGCGATGTCCTTGAAGACGAAGGCGCCGCTGTCGGTGCACACCGTTTGTGGATGGTCGGCAAGGTAGCGCGGGTCGTCGTTGGTGATGACCGGCGGCGGCGCAGCGCCCTGCCCCAGGCGCAGGGTGCCCTTATCATCGCTGCCGTAGATGGCGAACATGCGTTCGCTGGAATAGGCCGTCACCGGCACCAGCGTCACCGGCTTGCCCGCGCAGCTGGCCACCTCGCCGCCGGGCGTTCTGGCAGTGGCCGTACCCCGGATGGTATTCTTGCCGGGGGCCAGCTTGCGGCGCGCCTCCTTGGAATCATAGGGCGTGCTCAGGGTGACGGTGCGAGGGCGCTGCGGTTCGGCCTGCTGCGGGGCTGGGCGCGCCTCTTGCGTGGATTCGCCGGGAAAGCCGATAATGGATCGCTTGGGGCCGCAACCGGTCAGCAGCAGGGCCGTCAGCAGGCTGGCCAGCAACAGGACCGGCAACGAAACCGGTTGCTGCGTCGGAAAGAGGGCAGACCTGCGGGCAGGCCCGGCACCCGGTGCGAACCGCGCGCGACGTTGGTGCGTCATCTCGTGTGTCTCCTGTTTTTCCGGCGATAGCAGACCCGCCCCTGCCTGGGCAACCTTGGGCAGTTGCGGGATGACCGGGGGCACTGCGGCCAATGGAGAGCAAATGGACCATTTCTGCCGGGCATTCTGCACTGGCGGCGAGAGCAGCCGACGCCGACCAGCAGGGTCGCAGGGTCGGCAGGATTTGCGAGGCCTGCTGGGGCTGCGGGCACAAGAGCCCTCCCCACGCACCGCATCGCCATGTTCAGGAAGCGTCCGCCCCGTGGCGCGCCGCACACGCAACGCCGCCAGCCGTCAGCGGGTGCGCCCACCGCCCCTGCCACCGCCATTTCCGGCGCCTTGCGGCGTAGCTCCCGCAGTGGCCGCTTGCTGCATGCGCCGCGTGGTCAGCCGGGTTGGTGGTGCGGCTAGGGGGTCTTCCGGCCAGGGATGCTTGGGGTAGCGGCCCCGCATCTCTGCCCGCACCGCGGGGTACCCCGTGCGCCAGAACCCGGCCAGGTCGCGCGTGACCTGCAAGGGCCGCCCGGCGGGCGACAGCAGGTGCACCACCACCGGCACGCGCCCCCCGGCAACACAGGGAGTTTCCCGTGCGCCGAACATTTCCTGCAACTTCACCGCCAGCACCGGACCGCCTTCCGCCGTGTAGTCCACCAGCACCTGCGAGCCGGACGGCACCTCGATGCGCTCCGGCGCCTCGGCATCCAGTCGCCGCGCCAGTTCCCACGGCAGCAGGGCCGCCAGCGCGCCTGCAAGATCAATGCGCGTGAACTGCGCGCGCCGGGTGATGCCGGACAGGTACGGGGCCAGCCATTGCTCCAGCCCGGCCAGCAGGGCCGCGTCGGACACGTCCGGCCAAGTGGACACGTCCGGCCCAGTGGACACGTCCGGACAGGCAGGCACGTCCGGACAAGTAGTCGCGGGCAACGCATCTTCCGCCGTCCGGTTCGTCTCGCGCGCCTCCAGCCCGCGCAGCAAGGTCACCCGCGCGCGCCATTGTTCCAGTTCCGGCGTCCATGGCAGGCAATGCAGCCCGATGGACCGGATGCCCGCCGCCACCGCCGCCGTTACCGCTTCCGGGTCCGCCGCGTCGTGGGGGGCGTCGTCCAGCACCAGCGCGCCAAACCTCCGCTGCCGCCGCGCGGCCACGACCTCGCTCCGGTCGTCCCAGACCACGAAGGCCCCCGCCACGATGGACGCCGCAAACGCTTCCTCGATGTGCGCCCGCGCCAGCGGTGCGCAGCGGCGGATGCGTCCGC
>NZ_VRYY01000363.1 GCF_015731765.1 Nitratidesulfovibrio oxamicus | reverse complement strand
CGCGTGCAGCCCGTGGCACCTGTCCAGTCCGGGCAGCAGGGCACGCGTGCACCGCGACCGCAGGCGCCCGCGCAGTCGTCCTCGCAACCGTCCGCGCCACAGGGCGGGCAGCAGGCGGGGCAGGCTCCCCGGCAATAGGCAATAATCATCCGCATCGGGCGGTACGGCATCCGTCCCCAAGTCCTGCCCGGGTGCTGGGTTCGCCCCGGATACATCCAACCGGAACCATTCGACCGGGAACATCCAGCCGGAACCAGCCACCCGATCCAGCCAGACCCCGAACCGGTCCAATCAGGCCGACTTGGGCCAGTTGGGGAGCAATCACCCAGTCATGCAGGAACAGTCATGAATTTCAGCAATCTTGCATGGTGGGCCTGCTTCATCTTCGTGGGCGTGTGGCTTCAGCAGGGGCTGCCGGGCATCGACGTGCTGGTGGCCGGGCTGTTGGTGTCCTTGCAGGAGCGTCGCCCCTACCAGACCTTCTGGCTGTTGGTGGTGCTGCTGCTGGTGCAGGAAGGGGCGGGCACGCTGGCCTTCGGCTCCACCGCCTTGTGGTACGGCGCGCTGGTGGTTTTCTTCAACGTGGGGCGCTGGCTGTTCGAGGCGGAAAATCTGGCCTTCGTGGTGCTGCTCAGCCTTGGTCTTGGTGCGTGCCACTTTCTGTTCACGCTGATGATGGCCTCTTTGCAGCAATTGGACATCCCGCAGGACAGGCTGTTCATGGAAAGCGTGTGGCAGGCCTGCGCCGTTCCCCCGGCATGGTGGCTGACCCATTTCGTGCGCCGGAGATGCATGGGCGATGCGCATCCAGTTTGAGCCGGAAGGCTTTCAGCCGCCCCGCGCGGGCCTGATACTGCTCCAGTGCCTTGTGGCGGGGCTGTTTTTCCTGTTCGTGGTGCGCTTCTGGTACCTGCAGATTCACCGTGGCGAGGATTTCGCGCGTCTGGCGCGCGAAAACCGGCTGCGCCAGGAACGCATCTACGCCTCGCGCGGGCTGCTGCGCGACCGTGAAGGGCGCCTGCTGGCCGAAAACCGGCCCGCCTTCGGCCTGGCCCTTGTGCGCGAAGACTGCCGCGACATCCCCTCCACCCTGGCCCAGGTCAGCGAGTGGACGGGCATCCCCCTTGATCAGCTCACCGCCAAGTTCAACCAGGACCGCCAGCGAGTGAAGCCCTTCGAGCACCTGCTGCTCATCTCCGACATGCCCTTCGACCTGCTGGCGCGCATCGAGAACCGCGTGTTGCAATGGCCGGGCCTGGAGATAGTCACCCGTTCCAAGCGCAACTACCCGCAGGGCGAGCTGATGGCCCACATCCTGGGGTACGTGGCCGAAGCCAACGAAAAGGAACTGGAGGACGACAAGGACCTGAACCTTGGCGACTTCGTGGGCAAGCAGGGACTGGAGCTGGTGCTGGAACGCCGCCTGCGCGGCCAGAAGGGGCTGCACCAGCTGGAAGTGGACGTGCTGGGCCGCCAACTGAACAAGAAGCTGGCGCAGGAGCCGCAGAGCGGCGAGAACATCGACCTCGCCATCGACCTCGAGTTGCAGCAGGTGGCCTGGGACGCGCTGGAGGACCAGACCGGCTGCGTGGTGGCCATGGACCCCGACACCGGCAAGCTGCTGGCCCTGGTCACCAAGCCGTCATTCGACAACAACGCCTTTGCCGCCGGGCTTTCGCTGAAGGAATGGACGGCCCTGCGCGACAACCCCCGTCACCCCCTGCAGAATCGCGTCATCCAGAGCGTGTATCCGCCCGGCTCGGTATGGAAGCTGATGATGGCGGGCATGCTGCTGAATGAAGGCGTGAACCCTGCCGACTCGGTGTGGTGCACGGGCGAGGTGGCCCTGGGCAAGCAGGTGTTCCGCTGCTGGAAGAAGGGCGGGCATGGCCGCGTGGACATGATGCGCTCGCTCATCGAATCGTGCGATGTGTACTACTACCAGATGAGCGACCGCTTCGGCATCGACAAGATCGAAGCCTTTGCCAAGGCCTGCGGCTTCGGTGCGCCCACGGGCATAGACCTGCCGCACGAAAAGTCGGGCCTGGTGCCCTCCAAGGCGTGGAAGCGGCGCCGCTTTGGCGAGCCGTGGCACCGGGGCGAGACGCTGAACATTTCCATCGGGCAGGGCTTCACCCTGGTCACGCCGGTGCAGGTGGCGGCCTTCGTGTCCGCCCTGATGAACGGGGGCAAGCTGCTGAAGCCCAGCCTGCTGGCCGACGAGGAGCAGGTGGTGCGTTCCTCGCTGCCGTTCACCGCCGCCGGTCGCAAGATGATTCTCGAAGGCATGCGCCTGACCGTCAACGACGACCGGGGCACCGCCAAGGTGCTGCGCCGTTCCGATGTCGTCATGGGCGGCAAGACCGGTACCGCGCAGGTCACCAAGCTGAAGATGGTGGGCGAAGTGCGGGTGCGCACCGAAAACCTGGCCTACGAGCACCGCGACCACGCCTGGATCGCCACCTGGGGCGAAAAGGCGGGCCGGCGGCTGGTGGTGGTGGTCATGGTGGAGCACGGCGGGCACGGCGGTTCCGACGCAGGCCCGGTGGCGCGCCGGGTGTACGACAAGTTTTTCGGCATGCCGCCCGGGTCGGCGCCGCAGGTGCCCGCCGGGCAGGGTGCTCCGG
>NZ_VRYY01000362.1 GCF_015731765.1 Nitratidesulfovibrio oxamicus | reverse complement strand
CTTCCGATCTGGGCCGCCGCGCCTGCACAGCACGAGGGCCGGGGGAAAGGCCACCGCGCCGTCATCGAGCGGGCCGGGGGCCAGCCCCGCCAGCCAGTCCCGACCGGGGTTGACGGCAAAGCCCCTGTCCGCGCCGGGCATGGCCACGAAGTGCTCCATGCCGGTGGCCGGGTCCGTCCACACCGTGGGGCCGGGCATGTCGCGCCGCACGGTCAGCCCTTCGCGCTCCACCTGCCGTCGTGACAGCGAACGCACCCCGCACCGGCAGCGGAAGCCGTTGGGCGGGTAGTTGGCGTTCCAGAATTCGTGGTCCGCCGGGTAGACCATGCCGTCCAGCGCGGCATGACTTGGCCGGGTGCGCCGGTCGCCCACGGCGTCGTACTGCCAGAAGGGGCGGTCCTGCACCGTGGCCCGTTGCTGGGCGTAGCGCCCGGCCTGATACGCCTGCTGCACGTTGGTGCGGAACAGGTTTTCCACCCGCCACGCATTGCCGGACCAGCCCTGCTCTTGCAGGATGTCGCCGATGCGGCCCTTGAACGTGGCCAGCGATTCCCCTTTTTCCAGCGCATCGGCCAGCGCCGTTTGCAGCGCCGCCACCCGGTCCAGCCGGGCCATGCCGGACACGGCAAAGGCCCGCGTGCGGGCCGCGTCGGTCATGGCCCGGAAGGCTTCGGGCGTGACCGGCACCTTGCCGCGCCAGAAGGCCAGCGCCTCTTGCGGTGGCAGCGGATCGACCGAGATGCGGGCGGGGGTGCGGGGCATGCTAGCTGTCCCCCACTTCGCCATGCACGGCAGCCCGCCCGTAGGCCGTGGACGCCAGCATCATGTCCGCCAGCAGGTCTTCCAGCTGGTCCGGCCCCATGTGCGCGCCAAGGTGTTCGGCCAGCAGCAGTTGCAGGTCTTCCCAGCTTTCGGCGGCGTGCGCGGCCTTCTCAAGTTGCGTGACGGCGGCGGCGTTGGCGGCCATGGCTGCGGGCAGGTGCTGCTTTATGGCGTCATCAAGGGTGGCCTGTGCGGCTGCGGTTGCGGGCGGGCGGGCACCGGCGGGGGCGGACGCGAACAGGGGGGAATCTGACAGCGAGAACGATTGGGGGGGCGTTTGGGGGGATGTTTGGGACAAGGGCCGGGCCGGATCCTCCGCCGGTTCGCGCACGTCGAATTCTTCCGGGGCCAGGCTGTAGGCCCGCTCGAAGTGGGGTTTCTTCCACACCACGCCCACCTCGGACAGGGTCTTGTCCAGCTGCGCCCGCGCCTGAAGGTCTTCCGGCTCGTCGTAGGCAAAGACCGGGGCCAGCGCCGCCGGGCGGTTGACCTGCGCGTACAGCCACGCGATTTCGTTCAGGGTGGCTTCCACCAGACGGCGGTCTGCCTCGGCAAGGTCGTCGGCCACGTCCTTGTGCGTTTCGGACGCGGCGCGCGAGCCGTTGCGGCCATCCAGTTCCACGGTCAGGGTCTGGCCCATGAGCACCTTGGAAATGGCGGCGTCCCACCGGCGCAGGAACCTGTCGTGCAGGTCGCCCACCTGCCCGGACACCGTTTCCAGCCGCACGTCTGCCCCGTAGGGGATGACGGCCACCGCGTCCTGCACCATGCGGGCAAGGTCTTGCGCCATGGCCCGCTTGTCTTCGCGCGTGGCCTTTGCCGGGGCCACGCCCACGGCCCACGGCATGCCGTAGCGTTCCACGAAGGTGGTGTAGAAGGTGATGCCGCCCTTCTTGAAGGCCACGGGCCACAGGCAGCGCGACAGCAGGCGCAGCCCGTAGGGGTTGCGGTAGGTGGGGTGGTGGCGCGCCACCACGAACTTGCCCACGGGCAGCGGTTCGCTCGTGGCCATGTTGGCCCCGCGCCAGACCAGCTCGTTGCGGTCGTTGTAGCCGAACCATTCCGGCGGGCGGGGGGTGACCTCTGCCAGCCGCCACCAGCCGCCGTGCGCTTCCCAGCGCAGTTCCAGCGGCGTCATGCCGTAGAACGGCGCGTCGAGGATGCCGGAGATGACGGCGGCCATGTCCCAGCGTTCCATGTCTTCCGTCAGCAGGTCGCACAGCTGGGCGGCGTCCGGCTGCGCATCGCGGCCCTTGCGCTGGCCGGGGGCCAGCGCGTAGTCGCGCCGGTTCAGCACCCGGTTCTTGCGGCCCAGCATGGCCGTGGTCACCTGGTCGTCTGCTGCAAGGTCGTGCAGCACGGCCACGTCGTCGTTACGGGCGCGCAGCACCGGATCCGGGTCCGGCAGAATGCCGAGAAAGCCCCCGGCAAGGGAAAGGAAATCCCCGGCCCGCTGGCGGGTTGCCAGTTCCGAGGTCAGCGCCTCGGCATCGAACGGACGGAACGAACCATCCGGCAGGTACAGGCCGCGCGGGCCTTCATTGGTGGGCATGAAAAAGCCTCCTGTCGCTTGGACAGGAGGCTATGCGATGGCGAGAAAGGGTGCCGGAGGTGGTGGGCGGTGTGCATAGTTAATCACAAATGCGATATAATATTGACATAGGCATGGCTTGTGGCAATTTGCAAAAACAGGTTCTTCGACGTTTGATGTGGAATTCATGAAGCCACCACGACCTGAATCGGGGCCGCGATCAGGTAGACCATGGTGATGAAGTTCTCCACATTTCGGTATCCTCGGGCTCTGGCTCTCGCCGCTTG
>NZ_VRYY01000361.1 GCF_015731765.1 Nitratidesulfovibrio oxamicus | reverse complement strand
GAACAGCCGGGCGCGGCGGCCCGGCCCGCATCGCCCGCCAGCCAGAACACGGCCACGGCCAGCAGCGCGGCGGGCAGCGCGATGGCGAAGTTCATGCGGAACTTGTCGCGCATGTCGCAACCCTGGGTACGGGTGGCCGCAATGGTGGTGTCGGAGATCATGGACAGGTTGTCGCCGAACATGGCCCCGCCCACCACAGCGCCCATGAGCAGCGCGGCATCCATCCCGGTCTGGGCGGCCACGCCCGCCGCGATGGGCCCCACGGCGGCGATGGTGCCCATGGAGGTGCCCATGGCCGTGGCCACGAAGGCCGAAATGACGAACAGACCCGGCAGCACCAAACGCTGCGGCACCAGCGACAGCCCCAGGTTCACCGTGGATTCCACCCCGCCGATGGCAGAGGCCACCGAGGCAAAGCCACCCGCCAGCAGGTAGATGACGCACATGGTGACGATGTTGATCTCGCCCGCGCCGGACAGAAAGACGTTGACCCGCCGGGTCAGGCTGCCGGGACGGGCCGCCGTGGCCGGGTCCTTTTCGCGCAGGACAAGGGCCAGGGCGATGGCGGGCAGAATGGCCACCGTGGGCGACAGCTGGTAGAAGGCCATTTCCGTTCCTGCTGCGCCAAGGGCCAGCCCGGCGCCGATGAACAGGACCAGGAACAGGCCCAGCGGCAGCAGGGCCACGGGGTTGGGTGCGGGCTGATGCGGGAGCGCGGCAACGTGAGGCGTCGGGGACATGGCAGTATCCTTGATGAAGCCCGGCGGCTGCCGGACCGATGCATGCATTGTGATTTGTCCGGGTACCGGGACCGGATGGGAAAAGCCCGCCGCACGCGTGCTGCGCGCGGCGGCGGACCATGCAGACGGGAATGGGGACGCCGCGTGTCCGGACAAGCGGGCGCGGGCGTTCCCGAACATATCATGCCGCGCCGGTTATTCGCGGCTGTTCACGGTCATTCGCGAAATTGGGCCAGTTCCGCGATGCGCGCCTCCGCCACTTCCCAGCGTTCCAGCAGGGCGGTCTGCTCGCCTTCCAGCGCGGTGACCCGCGCGGCGGCGGCGTTGAAGCCTTCCGGGTCGGAGGTGAAAAAGTCCGGCTCGGCAAGGCGGGCTTCCAGCGTGGCCTGTTCGCGCTCCAGCGCGTCCAGATTGCCGGGCAGGGCCGCCAGTTCTTCGCGCAGCCCGGCCAGTTCGCGCTGTTCCTTGAAGGTGAGCTTGCGTATCTGGCCGTTGGCCGGACCGTTGACGGGACCGTTTCCGGGGCCGTCGCCCGGCTGACTGCTCCCTCGGCTGCCCGCCTCTCCACCGGCATTTCCCCCCCCGGCGGCATCGGCTACCGGCTTCGGGCGCTGGCGCAGCCAGTCGGTGTAGCCGCCTACGTACTCGCGCACGTTGCCGTCGTCATCGAAGGCCAGGGTGCTGGTCACCACGTCGTCAAGGAACGCGCGGTCATGGCTCACCAGCAGCACGGTGCCCTGGTATTCGGCCAGCAGTTCCTCCAGCAGATCCAGCGTTTCCACGTCCAGGTCGTTGGTGGGTTCGTCCAGCACCAGCAGGTTGGAGGGCCGGGTGAACAGCTTGGCCAGCAGCAGGCGGTTGCGTTCGCCGCCGGACAATACCTTGGCGGGCAGGCGCAGCCGGTCCGGCTCGAACAGGAAGTCGCGCAGATACCCGGCCACGTGGCGGCGGCTGCCGTTGACCTCTATGGTGTCCGCCCCCTCGGCCACGTTGTCCATGACCGACTTCTCGCCGTCCAGGGCCGTGCGCAACTGGTCGAAATAGGCGATCTCCAGCCGGGTGCCGTGGCGCACCTCGCCGGAATGGGGGGTAAGCTGCCCCAGCAGCAGGCGCAGCAGGGTGGTCTTGCCGGAGCCGTTGGGGCCGATCAGCCCCACCCGGTCGCCGCGCTGGATGAGTGCCGAAAAATCGCGCAGCACCGACCTGGCGTTCTCGTGGGCAAAGCACACGTTGCGCGCCTCGATGACCAGCTTGCCGGAGCGTTCCGCCTCCTGCGCCAGCATGGCCACCCCGCCCTGTCTTTCTCGGCGGCGGGCGCGTTCCTCGCGCAGGGCGTACAGGGCGCGCACCCGGCCCATGTTGCGCGTGCGCCGGGCCTTGATGCCCTGGCGCACCCAGGCCTCTTCCTGGGCCAGCTTCTTGTCGAACAGGGCGAACTGGCGCTCCTCGTTCTCCAGCCGGGCCTCGCGCTGCTCCTGATACTGGTCGTACCCGCAGGCATAGGAATGCAGCCTGCCCCGGTCCACCTCCACGATGCGGGTGGCCAGGCGGCGCACGAAGGCCCGGTCGTGCGAGACGAATACCAGCGTGCGCGCGCGGCGCATCAGATAATCTTCCAGCCAGGCGATGGTATCGATGTCGATGTGGTTGGTGGGTTCGTCCAGCAGCAGATCCTGCGATGCCACCAGCGCACGGGCCAGCAGCACCCGGCGCTTGCGCCCGCCGGACAGGGTGGAGAACTCGCGTTCCGGGTCCAGGCGCAGGTGGTTGCACACGGACAGCACATCGCCGTAGTGCTCCCACCCTTCGCCCGATTCCAGCCCGCGCCGCGCCGTCGCCAGGGCGGCCTCGTCCACGGGGCGGCCCGCCTCGCGCGCTGCCTCCAGCACGTGGAAGGCCGCC
>NZ_VRYY01000360.1 GCF_015731765.1 Nitratidesulfovibrio oxamicus | reverse complement strand
CCGGTGGGGGTGCAGAAGCATTTGCCGTCGCCGAACAGCAGCGCGGCGGTGGTGGCCTCGGTCACGACGCCGCCGGGCTGGGTGAGCACGGCGTCGTCCTGGCCCAGGGCGCGGGCGGCCCTGCGTTCCAGGTAGCAGAGCATGTAGTTCATGGATTTGTGCAGGGCCAGCGAGCCCAGCGTGGCGGGCGGGGCAAGGCGCAGGCTGTAGGTGCGGTCGGGCGCGGGCGGGGCGTAGGGTGCGGCGGTGACCAGCGGGGCCATGGCCGCGTCCTCGTCCTCCAGCGGGGCGATGATGTTCACCCGCGCCTGCCGTTCGGCAAGGCCGTTGGCGCGCACCACCTCCGCGATGACCGCCGGATAGTCCACGGGTTCGGCCATCAGGCCGAAGTGGTCCAGGCTGGCCTGCAGGCGCGCCAGATGCGCATCCAGGCGGCTGGGTCCGTGGCCGTTCCACAGGATGGTCTCGAAGAACCCGGCCCCGTACCGGAAGGCCGGACTGCCGATGTCCAGCCGTACCCCGCCCTCGTGCAGCGCGCCGCTCCGCCAGTGGATCATGCGCATACCTCCCGGAAGTTGGCTGCCTTGGCACATGTTTCTTCGTATTCGCTTTCCGGGTCCGAGTCCACGACGATGCCGCTGCCCGCGCAATGTTCGAAGCGTCCCGTGGCCGCGTCGTGCCAGCCGGTGCGGATGGCGATGGAAGCGTCCATGGTGCGGGCGTCGGCGATGGCCAGCAGGCTGCCGCAGTACACCTCGCGGCTGTGGGGTTCCCCGGCCTCGATGATGGCCAGGGTGCGCCGCTTGGGGCAGCCGGTCACCGACCCGCCGGGAAAGGCGGACAGCAGAAGGTCCAGGCAGGTGCGGTCGGGCCGCAGGGTGCCGGTGACGTCGGAATACATCTGCACGAGGCCGCTGGCAGCGCCGCCCACGCGAAAGGTGGCGCAGTGCCGGGCCACGGCCACGCTGCCGTGGGCGCAGTCTGCCGAGATGTCGTTGCGCACCAGGTCAACGATCATGGACAGTTCGGCGCGCTCCTTGGGGGTGGCGGCCAGCAGGCCCGGCAGGCCGGGATGCCAGACGGGATGCGGCGTGCCGGGGCCGAAGGCCAGGGTGCCCTTGATGGGCTGCGACAGCACGCGGGCCGTGCCGCCGTCCGGCGCATCCACGCGCAGGAACCGTTCCGGCGAGGCGGACACCACGTGGCGTCTGCCGATGCGGAACAAGCCGTGAAAGGGTGCGGGCCGGGTGCGCCACAGGTGCAGCGACAGGGCCGCCGGGTCCAGCCCCGGCGCATGCAGGCCGAAACGGGTGGACAGGTTGCACTGGTAGGTATCGCCCGCGCGGATGCGGCGCAGCACCTCGCGCACGCCCGCCGTGTACCCGGCGCGGTCCAGTGAGGGGGGCAGGCCGGTGCAACCGGTGGGGGCGGTGAATGCGGCGGGCGGGGATGCGTCGGCCAGCAGGCGGGCACAGCGGGCGGCCATATCCGGCGGAGCATCCGGGTGCACGGACAGGGTAAGCGCGCCGGTGGCCGGGTTCCAGCGGGCCATGGCGTGATAGCGGCGCAGCAGGGCGTGGGGCAGCACGCGAGGCATGGCGCTGCGGATGCCGAAGCGCGGCAGGCCGTAGGTGTATGCCAGAAAGCCAAGGGCGATGCCGTGGTCGGCACGGGCGGGCTGCCAGAGGAGGGGGGGGCGCCCGCGCAGTGGCGCGGTGGAATGCGCCCCGAACGGCATCGGCAGGCCGAGGAATGCGGCCAGCGCGGCGTCGGTGTGCGGGCCGGGTTCATGGTCCGGTGAAGATGCGTGGCGGGGGCGGGCGAGGTTGAACGCAGGGTCGGCTGCGGGGCCAGCCATGCGGCCGGGCGCGGGATCGCCCAGACACAGTTCCTCGCGCGGGCAGATGCCCACGAGGCAGCACGGGCCTTCGCCCTCGCCGCCGGGCCAGACCGTCCAGCCGGGGGGCATGGCGGTGTGGACGTGCGGGGCGCCAGTTGTGCCAGTTGTGCCAGTCGCGCCAGTTGTGCCAGTCGCGCCGGGGGAGGCGGCGTGCTGGCCGGAGGCGATTGCATCCGCGCTCAGTACCCCCCCCATGCCGGAATCCGCATGGCCCGTATCCGCGTGCCCGGAATCCGGGTGGCACAGCAGCAGGTCCGCGCCCTGCCGGGCGCAGGCCAGGGCAAAGGACGCGAAGGCGTCGGCGTCAGCGCAGGCCGACAGCGTGCAGCGCATGGCGTATCCACCACACCCCGTCCGGGGTGAGGAACGATTCGGGGTGAAACTGGTAGCCCAGCAGGGGCAGGCAGCGGTGCCGGGCGGCCATGGCCACCCCTTGGCCGTTGCGGGCCAGCACGCGCATGCCCGTGCCCATAACGGACAGGTGCAGCGAATGGTAGCGGGCCACGGTGCGGGCCTGCCCGGCGTAGTGCAGGGTGTCCGGCTTGCCGTGCACGCAGCCCG
This sequence comes from Nitratidesulfovibrio oxamicus, assembly GCF_015731765.1. Taxonomy (GTDB): domain Bacteria; phylum Desulfobacterota; class Desulfovibrionia; order Desulfovibrionales; family Desulfovibrionaceae; genus Cupidesulfovibrio; species Cupidesulfovibrio oxamicus. Next base: position 184 of record NZ_VRYY01000360.1, on the reverse strand, counting down.
GCAGCGGCGCGGTGACCCCGCCAAAATGGGCGTTGATGATCTGCAGGCCAAGGCAGATGCCCAGCACGGGTACCGGCACGGGGCAGGGCGGGGAGCAGGGCGGGGAGCAGGGCGAGGCGCAGTGGGGAGACGCCGGGGCGGCGGGCTCGGCTGCGGACGGGTCAGGCGGCGAGGTTGCAGCCGG
>NZ_VRYY01000359.1 GCF_015731765.1 Nitratidesulfovibrio oxamicus | reverse complement strand
AGCGCGACGACACGGGGGTTGCCGTCCCCGCCGCCGCGCCGCCTGCCGCCGGTTACTGGGCCGCACCCTCCGGCAGCGGGAAACACCGCAGCCAGCGCGCCGCAAGCTTTTCGGCCCGCGCCACGTCCTTGTCCTTCATCCTGTCGATCAGTTCGCGCCGGGCGTCTCCAGCCTTGGCAAAGCCCGCCGTCACGGCCAGGTCGAACCACATGTACGCGCGCACCTCGCTGGCGGGCACGCCCGCACCGTCACGACACATGGTGCCGAGCAGATGCATGGCCTTGCCGTTGCCCAGGGTGGCCGCGCTCAGGAACAGTTCGCGCGCGACCTTGCGCGAGGTGGCGTCGGTGGCCTCGCCATGGTAGGCGAGACCCACGTTGCAACGGGCCTCGGCGGCCAGCAGGCGCGCCTTGCGGACAAAGTCGCGCTTGGCGGCCACCAGTTCCATGCCGAATTGCTTGTCGCGGAAGTCGGTGGGCAGGTCGTCGTAAACCGGTTCGCAATTGTAGCCGCACTTGTCGGCCTTGCGGAACAGTTCCAGCGCCTTGCCGAAGTCCTGCGCCACGCCCTTGCCGGTGGCGTGCAGCACGCCGTAGAAGTTGAGGGCCTCGTGATGCTCCGCCTTGGCGGCGCGGCCCAGCCACTGGGCGGCCTTGGTGAAGTCCTGCGCCACGCCGTTGCCTTCGTAGTACAGCATGCCAAGATTGAACTGGGCGCTTGCGTCGCCCGCCTCAGCCATCGCGAACATCTCCTGAACTTGCATTGGCTTGCCCCTGTGTACTGAAAGGTTGGGAAATCCTGCCCCGGTGCTGTCGTGGTGGCCCCCGCCTCCGGCGCCATCCGGTTGCGGGTGCCGCGGCGGCAACACCGCCGGGCCAATTTGGGAAACCTCTTCGCCTTGTTCCGGTAACCGGGCGACGCGGGGGCATGGTTCCGCGACTGCCCGGCGTGATCCAACGTAAACCTTCAGTCCCCGCACGGAGGCGCGGGTGGCAGTCCGCGTGTTCCGTTAATTCCTACCGTGCTGGTATGGGTTATTTCCTACCTAGCCGGTGTGATATTGTCAACGGGACTACCGAAAATTTCCTCAAAAAATATATCAATTAATTACATGTAGATAAAAACAAGAGCGCCGGAATCCTTGATTCCGGCGCTCTTGTGCGCCTTGCCGCCCGGCAAAGGCTGTCATTTCACATAGCGCGATGACGGGTTTTTCCTCATCGCTACAACCCACTGAAATACCGACATCCTGACCTGGAACGAAACGCAAATCCTACCAAAACGAGATGATATTCGACGTGGAGCCACATCAGGCCGCGCGCAGCGCGATTACAGGATCAGGCCGCACGAAGCGCGATTACTGGATCAGGCCGCGCGAAGCGCGTCTACGATAACCAGCCGTGAGGCCTTGATGGCAGGCAGGATGCCCCCCAGGCAGCCCATGCCCGTGCCGAACAGCAGCGACCACACGGCAATGCGCGGGCTGAGGGTGAAGCTGAACGCCAGTTCCGAGAAGGTCTGGAAGTTCATGGTGGAAATGGTCACCCATTGCAGGGTGGACGCCAGCAGCAGGCCAATGGCTCCGCCGCTGCCGCCCAGCAGCAGCGATTCCAGCAGAAAGGCCCGCAAAATGTCCCGGCGCTGAAACCCGATGGCGCGCAGGGTGCCTATCTCGCGCACCCGGTTGGCCACGGCGGCGTGCATGGTGATCATGGCCCCGATGATGGCCCCCAGCGAGAAAATGGCGGGCAGCATGGTGCCCAGCACGCCAAGGAACTTGGCCATCATCTCGGATTGCTCCTCGTAGAAGCGGGTTTCCCGCTTGCCTTCCAGTTGCAGGCGCGGGTCCGCCGCCAGGCCAGCGCGTATGCCGTCCAGACCGGATGGCCCGCCGCGTTCGTTCATGCGCGCCACCACCACGGAATAGGACGAACGACGGAAGGCGGCCACCAGTTGATCCACGTCGCCCCAGACTTCCGAGCTGAATCCGGTGGCCCCGGCCTCGAAGATGCCCACCACGGTCCAGTCGCGCAGGCCGAAGCGCAAGCTTTCGCCAATGCCGGTGCCGCTGAACCTTCGGGCAATGCTTTCACCGGCGATGATCTCCGACGTGCCGAAGCGCGGCATGCGCCCTTCCTTCAGCTTCACCTGCGGACGCAGTTCCAGCGAATGGGGGCCAATGCCCCGGATGACCACGTTGGACGGCTTGGTGGTGCCGCGCTTGTTCAGGGTGATCAGCACCACCAGTTCGCGCGCGGCCAGCGGCCCGCCGTCGGTGGCGCGGGCCACCTGGGGCAGGCTTTCCGCCAGCGGGGCCTGGTCGCGGTCCACCGAGCTTTCCATTTCGGCCTTGGCCCCCTGCCGCAGCAGCACCACGTTGTCGGGCGACCCGGTAAGCACCAGGGTGGTGCGCAGCCCTTCGGACAACATGAGCATGGCCGCGAAAACGAACACCACCAGCGCCATGCCCCCCACGGTCAGGGCCGTGGTCAGGCGGCGCGCCAGCATGTTGCGCAGGCTGTACGAAAAGAGCGAGGCCATGCCGTTCCCTTACCTTCCCAGAACATCGGCGATGCGCACCCGCCGCGCCCGCAGCGCGGGCACCGCGCCCGCCACCAGCCCCACCACCGCAGCAGCGGCGCCTTG
>NZ_VRYY01000358.1 GCF_015731765.1 Nitratidesulfovibrio oxamicus | reverse complement strand
CCACCAGCGCTTCCGGGCGCCCCGCGGCGTCGGCATGCCGGGCGGTCCATCCGCCCGGTGCGCCAGCGCACGGCGCCCCGAGCAAGACGCATCGGACAGCGCCATGGGCACCGGACCACGGAACCACGCACACCCGCCATCGCAAGGATACCCATGAACGACCTTCGCACCCGCCTGGCCCGCCTGCTTGTGGAAAAATCATACCGCGAGGGTGATTTCACCCTTACCTCGGGTCGGAAGAGCGACTACTACTTCGATTGCAAGCAGACTGCCCTGCACGCCGAGGGCTCGTGGCTCATCGGCTCGCTGTTCAACGAACTGCTGCGCGACGTGCCGGTAGTGGGCGTGGGGGGCATGACCCTGGGCGCCGACCCGCTGATTTCCGCCACCACGGTCATCTCGCACGAACGGGGCCGCCCGCTGGCGGGCTTCATCGTGCGCAAGCAGCCCAAGGGGCACGGCACGGACCAGTACGTGGAAGGCCTTGCCAATTTTGCCCCCGGAGACCCCGTGGCCATGCTGGAAGACGTTGTCACCACTGGCGGTTCCCTGTTAAAGGCTTGCGAACGGGTAGAGGCCGCGGGCCTGCGCATCGTGGCCGTATGCACCGTGCTGGACCGAGAGGAAGGCGGCAGGCAGGCCATCAAGGATGCCGGGTACGACCTGATTTCGATATTTACCCGCAAGGAACTGGTGGACGCCGCGCGCTCCTAGGCGGCACCCCTTTCCGACAGCCCGGAAGGTCCGGCCAACCGGCCAGACCGTAACTTCCGGCCAGACTGGACAATCCGGCCAGCCAGGCGCAAGCCTGACAGCGCCGACGGACACAGCACAAGGCCCCGGCGGCCAGCCCCCACCGGTACGCACCCTTGCGGCGCACGCCGGCAACCCTGACGGGGAACAGGCTCCATATCCGCCGTTTCGACGGATCACCGTACCCCTGCGGGGGTGCACAGCCCGCGCACCGAGATGCATCGAAGCACCATCCGCGCCCTATACCGCCTGTTGCCTGCCGCTGTCCTGCTGCTTTCCCTTTTCTGTCCCCTTTCCGCCCCCGCCAACGGGTGGCACGTGCGCATACCGGACGACGCGGGCACCCCGCGCCGCCTGGTGGCCGTGGACAAGGAAGACCAGAAGCTGCACATCTACGAACGCCACAGCCCGCTCAAGCTCGCCGCCAGCTACGTCTGCACCACCGGGCAGGCCACGGGCGACAAGCAGACCGCGGGCGACCTGAAGACCCCCGAAGGCATCTACTTCGTGGTCAACAAGCTGTCCGCCGGGCTGGACATGGCCATGTACGGCGGCATTGCCTATACCCTGAACTACCCCAACCCCGTGGACAAGCTGCGCCGCAAGACCGGCTCCGGCATCTGGATCCACAGCAAGGGGCACGACATCGTCCCGCGCGAGACCAAGGGTTGCATCGCCCTGAACCGGGCCGATATCGACAAGGCTGGCAAGCTGTTCGCGCCCGGCACCCCCGTGGCCGTGGCCGGCGACGTGAGCACCGACGCCTCGCCCGCCAAGGAAGACAAGGCCACCGCGCGCAAGCTGGAAGACAAGGTCAAGGGGTGGGCCAAGGCCTGGGGTTCGCGCTCGCCCGCCATGTTCGACTATTACGACCCCGAAGCGTACTCCGCCGCGCAGGAAGAATCGTTCGCCGCGTTCCGCAACCAGAAGGAACGGCTGTTCAAGCAGCTGGCGTGGATCCAGACCTCCGTTTCCGACGTGCAGGTGATGCAGGGTCCCGGCTACTGGGTGACCTGGTTCAACCAGTACTACCGTGCCCCCAACATGACCACGGAAGGCATCCGCCGCCTGTACTGGCAGCCCGACAGGAAGGGCGAATACCGCATCGTGGGCATGGAATGGGTGCCCGCCGACGTGGGCATGGAAGCCAACTACCTTGAGACGGTATCGCCGCAGGTCACCGCCTTTGTCGAAAAGTGGCGCAAGGCGTGGGAGCGCGGCGACGTGAAGAACTACATCGCCTGCTACTCCGACGATGCGGAACAGGCCCCGCGCAAGGGCTCCGCGTCCATCCGCCAGCAGAAACAGGAACTGTGGCGCAAGGCCAAGCCCGCCAAGGTCCAGCTGAAGGGCCTGCGCATAGAGGCCGTGGCTGGCGGCGTGCGTGCCGACATGACCCAGGACTACCGCGACGTTACCGGCTACTCCGACCGGGGCGTGAAGACCCTGCTGCTGCGCCAGGATGGTCAGGGCTGGGAAATCGTCAAGGAAGAATGGAGTCCCGCCGCCCGATGATGACCGACGAGAAATACAGCCTGCTGCTCATGCGCGACGACTGCCGCGTGCGTCGCCTGCGCGTGAGCCCCCTGGCCCTGCGGCTGCTCACCATTTCGCTGGTGCTGCTGCCGTTGCTGGCCGGTTTCGGGGGGTGGGCCGGATTCTCGTTCTGGCAGGCCAATCGGACGCTGGTGAACCAGAACCAGTCCCTGGACCGCCAGTTGAAGGAAGCGCGGGTGGAACTGGAGCGGCTTTCCAACCTGGAATCCCTGCTGCACAGCAGCGACCCCGAGGAACTGCGCGCCCTGCTGGGCAGCGCGGCCCTGGCCTCGCCCCCCACGCCGTCGCCTGCCGTTCCGGGCGATGCCAACGGGGCGGGTGACGGCGTGGTGGCGGCACCC
>NZ_VRYY01000357.1 GCF_015731765.1 Nitratidesulfovibrio oxamicus | reverse complement strand
TGGCCCCGCCGGTAAGGGCGCACAGCACGAGGTCGCGCGGGCCCGCCGTGCGCACCAGGTCCAGGATTTCGTTGGCGGCGCGTTCACCGGCGGCGTCGGGCACGGGGTGGGCGGCCTCGCGCAGGGCGATGCGCTTCAGCGGGGCGGTATGCCCGTACTTCACCACCACCACGCCATCGTGCACCCGGTCGCCCAGGATGTCTTCCAGCGCGGCGGCCATGGGGGCCGCGCCCTTGCCCGCGCCCACCACGTAGACGCGCTCGTGGGCGGAAAGGTCGTAGTCGCGCCCCGCGATGTGCAGGGTGTTGCCGTTGCGGCGCACATGGCGGTGCACGGCGCGGTCGGGGGCCACGGCGTCGAGGGCGCGGGACAGGATATGGTCGAGGACGGCGCGCTGTTCGGGGGTCATGCGGCGATCTCCTTGGCGTCGTTAGGGGGGCGTCGTTTCCGGGGACGTGTCGGGTGTGTGCGGGTTTGCGGTGCCTGGTCGTGCGCTTTCGGTTACGGCCTTTCCGGCTCATGGCGTTGCCGGTCCGGTGCTCTGGCGCATGGGGTTTCGCCCGCGTGGCGTTTCCGGTCCCGCTGGGTTGCGGCGGGCGCGGACGGGCGGCGGGGCCGCGTGGCGCATGGTAGGTGGGCGCAATGCCCGTGGTCAAGAGGAACGCGTTGTCCGGCTGCAGCCCGGTCGCGGGGTGCCCGAGCGGCGCCGGACCCGGTGACAGCGCGTCCGTCGCGTGTTATGTTTCACCATGAATCCCAGCGCCTGCGCTGGCCCTCTGGTAGCGGGCAGCACGGCGGGGGAGGCAACCAACCGAAGAACATAACGCAGGAGACAGCCATGAAACTCCGCATCCTTTCCTCCGTCATGCCGGTGCTGCTGCTGGCGGCCTCGGTGCTTGCGCTTTCCGGCCTTGGCGGCTGTGCCGTCTATTCCGTGCCACAGGACGAACGCACCGTGGGCACCATGGTGGATGACAGCACCATCCGCACCTCCATCAAGAGCGACCTCATGCAGCGCGACGCCTCCGACGGCTACGCCGTGAAGGTGTACAGCTACGCCGGGCGGGTCTTTCTGGTGGGCGAGGTGCCCCCGTCGTTCCGCGACCCGGCGGTGGCCATCGCCCGCAAGGTCAAGGGCGTGCGTTCGGTGACCACCCACTGGTTCGAACCGGGCACCGGCCACACCGCCGACGACCTGGCCGTGGCCACCAAGGTGCGCACCAACCTCATCGCCGAGAAGGCCCTGAGCTCCACCCAGATCGACCTTGAAGTGTACGGCGGTCAGGTTGTGCTGCTGGGCATGGTGCGCGCGCAGGCCGACGTGGACCGCGCCGTCATGGTGGCGCGCGCCGTGGGCGGCGTGCGCTCGGTGAAGTCGTACCTGATTCCGTAGCGACTGCGGCGTGTCCGTCACAGCCGGACGCGTTCTTCCCGCATTCTCCAGCATCCGCGCGCGGGCCGTGCGGTCAAGGTCAAAACGGCGCCGCCATGGCGCAAGGAGACATCGATGCAGAAGTACAAGTGCCCCTGCGGCTATGTGTACGAACCCTCCGAGGGCGATCCCGAACACGGCGTTGGCCCCGATACCCCTTTCGCCGACCTGCCCGAGGACTGGGTATGCCCGTGGTGTGACGCGGAGAAGGAATACTTCGAGCCCGTGCAGTAGCCGAGCGGACCGTTTTCGCAACGCAGGATGACAACGCCCCCGGCGCAGGATGATGCGCGGGGGCGTTTGTCGTTTCCTGAAAGGAACGTGGCCGGAAGGACGCGACGCCCGGGGCGCTGCCTACAGCGCCAGCCTGATCACCGCGCCCAGCCCGGCGCAGGCGGCCAGCACCGGCAGCATGGGGGCCTTGAAGCGCAGCATGGCCACGCCCGCGCCCAAGGCCAGCAGGGCGGCCACCGGGTCCAGGCCGGACAGGGCGGGCAGGGGCAGGCGCAGACCGATGGGGCCATTCCACGTGCCCACCGTGCCGAAGAGCACATGCAGCCCGAACCACAACGAGAGATTGGCGATGACCCCGGCCACGGCGGCGGTGACCCCCGCCAGCGCGGCTGCCAGCGCGGGCCTGCCGCGTACGGCCTCGATGTAGGGCGCGCCCAGGAATATCCATAAAAAGCACGGGGTGAAGGTGACCCACACCGTCAGGGTGGCCCCCAGCAGCCCGGCGAAGGCCGGGGGGAGCCCGCCGGGGCTGTTCCACGCGGCCAGATAGCCCACGAACTGCAACACCAGTATCAGCGGGCCTGGCGTGGTTTCCGCCAGTGCAAGGCCGCCCAGCATGTCGGCGGCGGTCAGCCAGCCGTGGGCCTCCACGGCCTGCTGGGCCACATAGGCCAGCACAGCGTAGGCCCCGCCAAAGGTGACCACCGCCATCTTGCTGAAGAACACGCCCATGCGCGCGTAGACGCTGTCCCACCCCAGCAGCAGGCCGAGCAGCAGCACCGGCCCCAGCCACAGCGGCAGCCATGTGGCCAGCACGCGCAGGGCGCGTGCGGTGGATGGTCGGGCATGGTCGGGCATGTGGCGGATGGCCGGAAGGGGAAGGTCGCCGTGGGGCATCTCGTCGCGCGCGGGGGCATGCGAGGCGGTGCCCCCTTTGTGCCTTTTGTCCCCGTTGGCGCCGCCCGTTGCCGGTGCGTACCGTGCGCGCAACCATCCCAGCAGCCCCGCGCCGAAGACCAC
>NZ_VRYY01000356.1 GCF_015731765.1 Nitratidesulfovibrio oxamicus | reverse complement strand
AGGTTGTCACTTCCTCCAGCAGGATGCCCGACGCGACGGGCGCAGCCGGATCTGCCGCCGCCACGGGTATGCCCGCAAGCAGCAGGGCCGCAAGCAAGAGGGCCGCCGCAAGGGCGGGCGCGCGTCCGGTCCCGAAGGCGCCGGACCCTTCGCCCAGCGCGTCATTCGGGCAGGGCGAAGTAGAGTTCGATGCAGTTGGATGCGTCATGGTAGCTGTAGCTGTAGTGCCGCACCATGGACTTGATGAGGTGCACGCCCAGCCCGCCGATGGGCCTGTCCGCCACGCCCAGCGCGGTGTCCGGTTCCGGCGCCTCGCTGAACGGGTCGAAGGGCGCGCCCCAGTCGCGCACGGCCAGGCAGAAGAACGGAACGCCATCCAGGCGCACCATGCGGCAACCCACCTCGGCCTTTCCCGGCTCCCCGGGGTAGGCGTAGCTGAACACGTTGACCAGCAGTTCCTCCGCCGCCAGTTCCACCTGCGGCAGCAGCGCGGCCAGCCCTTCGGGAATCTGCCCGGCGATGAACTCGTTGACGGCCCCCAGTTGCTCAAGGCTGGCCGGAACCGAAAGCGTGGCCATGCGAGCCTCCGCGCCTAGGCCAGGGCGGCCACGGCGGCATCCGCCGTCGGGTGGATGGACAGCATCCCCGTGAAGCCGGAGATGCGAAACACCTCGCCCACCATCTCGCCTATACCGCAGAAGGCCAGCCCCACCCCGCCCGACTTGCAGGCCTTGAGCAGGCCGAGGATGCCGCGCAGGCCCGCCGAGCTGATGTACTCTATGCCGCCCATGTCGATGACCAGGCGGTTGGCCCCGGCCTCCAGCCGAGCGCGCCACGCCTCGTCGAAGGCGGCCACGGTGGTGGCGTCCATGCGGCCCGAAAAGGCAAGAACGGTCACCCCGTCCCGGTCGGTGCTGGTATGTTGCATCGGTGCTCCGTATGGCGCGCTGGCGCCGGTTACTTGTAGCTGAGCAGCAGCCCCTGGCTGATCTTCAGCCACCCGTCCAGGGTGACGAACAGCAGCAGCTTGAAGGGCAGCGAGATGGTCATGGGCGAAACCATCATCATGCCCATGGCCAGCAGGATGTTGGAAATGATCAGGTCTATGGCCACGAAGGGCAGGTACAGCAGAAAGCCTATCTGGAAGGCCTTGGTCAGTTCGGAAATGGTGAAGGCGGGCACCAGGATGAGCAGGTTCTCGCGCCGGATGGTGTCGTGCCGTTCCTTGGGCCAGATGCGCTTGGCCGTGCCCATGAAGGCGGTGATGACCTTGTCGTCGGCGTTGCGCGAAAGAAAGTCGCGCAGGGGCGGCGAGGCCCTGTCCAGCAGTTCCACCACCTCGCGCGGCTCCGGCTGTTCGCTCACCCGAACCGTCTTCAGGATGTCCAGGGTGCTTTCCACCATGGGGGCCATGATGAAGATGCTGAGGATGATGGCCAGGCCGTTCATGACCATGGCGGGCGGCACCTGCTGCACGCCCAGGGCGTTGCGCACCAGCGAGGTGACCACCACGATCTTCACGTAGGAGGTCACCATCATCAGGAAGAACGGCGCAAGCCCCAGCAGCGCCATGCCCCCTATGTAATAGAGCGGCATGGTGCCGGTCACGGCCTGTCACCCTCCCCAGCCTGGCCCATGCGCAGCACCTGCACGCCCAGCGTGCCGCCAAGGTCCACCAGGCGGCCCGTGCCCACGGCCCTGCCGCCCACTGTCAGGGTGACCGGGCCCAGCGGGTCGGCCCCCAGGGCAAAGGTGTAGCCGGGGGCCAGCGCGGCAAGGTCGCCCACGGTCATGGGGCGGCGCTCCAGTTCGAACACCACGGTCACGCCAAGGGCGTTCACGTCGATGGGCGATGCGGCAGCCGCAGAGGCCCCTTGCGCTTCTGGCGCTGCGGCTGCAGCTGCGGAACCTTCCGCCACGGGCGCGGCATCCGCCGCCGGGACGCCGTCGGGCTGTGGGGCGGGCGTGGTATCAGACATGGTGGTCTCCATGGGGGTTGCGTCGTTGCGCACGATGTCCAGCACGGTGGCCCGGCCATCGGCCACGGCGCACGGCACGGTCAGGGTCGGGGCCGGGCTCGGAGTCTTGGCCTGGGCCGGACCGGCGGGGTCCGTAACGGCAAGGGTCAGACGGCCCCGGTGGGCCGGATAGTCGTCGGGCAGCAGGATGTCGCCGGGGGCAAGGTCGGCCAGTTCTGCGGCTGCAAGGCACATGCGCCCGGCCTCCACCACGACGTCAACCGGCAGGTGGCCGCGCGCCTCGTGCCGCTGCGGCAGGCGCAGGCACTGTTCGGCCAGCATGGCCGACGCGGCGTCGGAAAGATGCAGGGTCAGGGGCACGGGCGTGTGCCCGCCGTCATCGCCGGGCACCTCCAGCAGCAGGCCCACCCGGCAGGGCAGGTCCCAGGCAGGTTGCGCGGCCTCGGCGTCACGGTCACCGGCAAGGGCTTCACACGTCACCGACGTGCCCAGAAAACGCCCCAGCGCCTCCGCCAGCGGCGCGGCCAGCAGTTCCACCACCGCCAGTCGTACTTCTTCAGGCAGGGGGACATCGGCATCGGCCTGCGCCAGCGCCGGGTGCAGCCCCAGCGGCAACCCCGGCCCCACGTCCAGTCGCAAGACATGGGCACCGCAGCGCACCCGCAGGCCGTACTCCGGCGCGGGGGCTTCCGGCGGCAGCACCGGCACGGAAAGGCGGC
>NZ_VRYY01000355.1 GCF_015731765.1 Nitratidesulfovibrio oxamicus | reverse complement strand
AGCGCATCGAGCCGGGCGGCGGCGGCGTGCAGGGCACCGACCTGCGGGGCAGCGACGGGCTGCGCGCCCTGCGCCGCGACCTGCACGGCTACCGCGACACCTTCAGCCGCCTGGGCGAGGTGCAGCTTGCCGGGCAACTGCGCGAACGCGAGCGGGGGGCGCTGGGCGAAGACCTGCGCGAACAGGGCAAGGCGCTGGTGGCGCAGGCCCGCCAGATCGTCACCTACCAGCGCGAGCGCATCCTTGGCATCGTGGGGTCGCTGAAGCACCAGCTGCTGCTGTCCATCGGGGCCATGGTGGGGCTGGCGACGTTCTTTTCGTGGCTCATCGGGCGGCGCATCCTGGGGGCGCTGTCGGTCATCGAGCGTTCGGCCCGGCAGATCGTGCAGGGCAGCCTGGAACAGCTGCCCCTTCCCGCCACCAGCGACGAGACGCGCGGCGTGGTGGAGGCCTTCAACCACATGCTTGTGGAACTGGAGCACCGCCAGAACCAGCTGGTGCAGGAAAAGAAGCTGGCCTCGCTGGGGGTGCTGACATCGGGCATCGCGCACCAGCTGAACAACCCGCTGAACAACATCTCCACCTCGTGCCAGATACTGCGCGAGGAGTTGCGCTACGCCACGGGCGGCAACGGAGCGGATGGCGGGCCCGGCCAGACCGGCGGCTCCGGCGGAGCAGGCGGGACTGGCGCTCTCGATCCGGCCCTGGCCGGGCGCATGCTGGAAAACATCCATCAGGAAGTGCATCGCTCGCGCGACATCGTGAAGGGGCTGCTGGAATTTTCGCGCGAGACGGAATTCTCGCTCAAACCCGTGGCCCTGCGCGACGTGGTGGGCCGCAGCGTGGCGCTGGTGGCCAGCGAGGTGCCCGCGTGCATCGCCATAGACACCGAGGTGCCCGGAGACATCGTGCTGCCGCTGGACGTGCAGCGGTTTCAGGAAGTGCTGCTGAACCTGCTAATAAACGCCATTCAGGCGGTGCAGGCCGCGCAGGAGCGGGACGGCAACGCGCCTGAAGGAAGCATGGCGGACGGAAGCGCTCCGGAAGGCGGCATGCCGGACGGGAAGAGACCGGACGGGGCCTGTTCCCGGGCCGGGGCCATCACTGTCACCGCCGCGCGCGACGTGGCGGCGCGGCAGGTGGTGCTGCGCGTGGCCGACACGGGCATCGGCATCGGGCCGGAGCACCTTGGCCGCATCTTCGACCCCTTCTTCACGCTGAAGGAGGTGGGCAAGGGCACCGGCCTCGGGCTGTCCGTGGCCTTCGGCATCATCCGCAAGCACGGCGGCTCCATAGGGGTGGAAAGCACCCCCGGCGCGGGCACGTGCTTCACCATCCGGCTGCCGCTGGGCGCGTCGGAACCCACGGGAGACGCGGCATGAACGACACGCCCGGACGGACAACGGGGGCTGCCGCGAAGACGGCGGACGCCGCTTCGCCCTCCTCGTCCTTGGTCACTCCGCACGCATCGGCCACCCCGCACGCATCGGCCACTCCCGGCCCGGCGCGCATCCTGGTGGTGGATGACGAGGCCATCGCCCGCGACAACCTGGCCCTGGCGCTGGGGCGGCAGGGGCACGAGACGTTCACCGCCGCCAATGGGGCAGAGGCGCTGGAACTGCTGGCCGGGGCGGACTTCGACCTCGTGCTCACCGACCTGATGATGCAGGGCATGGACGGGCTGGACCTGCTGCGCGCCGTGCGGATGCGCCATCCGGACACCGAGGTGGTGGTGGTCACCGGCTACCCCACGGTGAAGACGGCGGTGGAGGCCATGCACGCCGGGGCCTACCACTACCTGCCCAAGCCCTACGACCTGGACGAGGCGCGGGCGTTGGTGCAGAAGGCGCTGGAAAAGCGCCGCCTGAAGCAGGAGGTGGCCCGCCTGCGCGAACAGCTGCGCGAGCGGTCGCTGCCGGTGCCCCTGCTGGGGGCCGCGCCGTGCATGCAGGCGCTCAAGCGCACCATCGCGCAGGTGGCCCCGTCGGACGTCACCGTGCTGATCCTGGGCGAAACGGGCACCGGCAAGGAACTGGCCGCGCGCATGGTGCACCTGTTCAGCCGCCGGTCCGAGGCGCGTTTTCTGGCCATCAACTGCGGGGCCTTCAACGAGGAATTGCTGGAAAGCGAACTGTTCGGCCACGAGCAGGGGGCCTTTTCAGGCGCGGTGCGCCAGCGCAAGGGGCTGTTCGAGGCGGCGGAGGGCGGCACCCTGTTCCTCGACGAGGTGGGCGAAATGTCGCTGCCCATGCAGGTCAAGCTGCTGCGTGCGGTGCAGGAACGCACCATCCGCCGGGTGGGCGGCACGGCGGACATTCCCGTGGACGTGCGCCTGCTGGCCGCCACCAACAAGGACCTGGCGGCAGAGGCGGCGGCGGGGCGCTTCCGGCACGACCTGTACTACCGCCTGAACGTGGTGGTGCTGCGCATGCCCCCGCTGGCCGAGCGCATGGAGGACGTGCCCCTGCTGGCCCAGTACTTCGCGGAAAAGGCCGCGCGCGACACGGGCAGGCCCGCCCCGCACATCGCCCCGGAGACGCTGGGCGTGCTGGCCCGCTATCCCTTTCCGGGCAACGTGCGCGAACTGCACAACATCATCGAGCGGGCCGCCGTGCTCTGCGCGGGCGATGTCATCACCCCGGCGGACCTGCCGCCCGACCTGCGGGCGCTGGCCGGGATTGCGGGGGGGGCTGGCGGGAATGG
>NZ_VRYY01000365.1 GCF_015731765.1 Nitratidesulfovibrio oxamicus | reverse complement strand
CGGGCCGGGGCGGTCTGACGGCGATGCGGCCCGGCGAGCCTAAGGATTCTTGCGGGGCCTGCCGCGCTTGCGCGGGGCATCCGTGGTGGCGGGGGCCGCCGTGTTCGAGACGGCGTCGCCCGCCTTGCCGGGCTTGCCGGACTTGTCAGATGGGCCGCCCTTGTCCGCCATGGCGGCCCTGGGTTTGCGGCCCGGCCTCGCGGAGCCCGCCGTGCCGTTCGCGCCATTCGTGTCGTCCGCATCCTCCGGATCGGAAGCGTCGATGTCCGCGCCCCCCACCGCTGCAGTATCAATACCGGGGATCTGGATGGGCGCGGGCGCGGCGGCCACGGGTACGCGCGGCATGGGCACGCCGGGATGGCGGGTGGCGTGTTCCTGCACCAGAAAGGTGCCGGTCACCGAATGCGGATCGTCCATGATCTCTTCAGGCGTGCCCGCCGACACGATGCGCCCGCCGTTCTCGCCGCCGCCGGGGCCAAGGTCCACCACGTGGTCCGAGGCCAGAATGACGTCGGTGTTGTGCTCGATCACCGTCACCGTGGCGCCCCGGTCCACCAACTGGTTCAGCACGGTGATCAGCTTGCCCACCTCGTGCATGTGCAGGCCGGTGGTGGGTTCGTCGAGGATGTACATGGTGCCGGGCAGGCTGCGCTTGCCGAGTTCGCGCGAAATCTTGATGCGCTGGGCCTCGCCGCCGGACAGCGTGGTGGCGGGCTGGCCAAGGCGCAGGTATTCCAGACCCACGTCCTCCAGCACGCCAAGGCGGCGTTCCAGCACCGGATAGTTTTCGAAGAACTGGCGCGCCTGCCGCACGGTAAGGTCCAGCACTTCCGCGATGTTCAGCCCCTTGTAGCGCACTTCCAGCGTCTCGTGGTTGTAGCGGCGGCCCTTGCACACGTCGCAGGTCACGTAGACGTCGGGCAGGAAGTGCATTTCCACGCGGATCTGCCCGTCGCCGCCGCAGGCCTCGCAGCGGCCCCCGCGCACGTTGAAGCTGAACCGCCCCGGCTTGTAGCCGCGCTTGCGGGCATCGGGCGTCATGGCGAAGATGCCGCGGATCTCGTCGAATATCTTGGTGTAGGTGGCCGGGTTGGAGCGCGGGGTACGGCCGATGGGCGTCTGGTCGATGGACACGATGCGCTCGATGGTCTCCGCGCCCTCGATGCCCTCGATGCTTCCCGGCTGGTCCACCCGGATGCCCTGCGCCAGCGCCAGGTGCTTGTACAGGGTGTCCATGACCAGCGAACTCTTGCCCGAGCCGGAAACCCCGGTCACGCAGGTCAGCACGCCCAGCGGCACCCGGCAGTCGATGCCCTGCAGGTTGTTGGTGGTCACCCCGTGCAGGGTCATCCAGCCGCGCGGGGCGCGCCGCGCCCGGGGCCGGGCAATGGCCATGTCGCCCCGCAAATACTGCGCGGTAAGGCTTTGCGATGCGGACAGCAACTTGTCCACCGGGCCGTTGAACACCACCTCGCCGCCCAGCGCGCCGGAACCGGGGCCAAGCTCGATGACGGTGTCCGCCTCGCGGATGGTGGCCTCGTCGTGCTCCACCACCAGCACGGTGTTGCCGCGCCGTTGCAGGCTGCGCAGGGTCTTGATGAGCCGCTCGTTGTCGCGCGGGTGCAGGCCGATGGAGGGTTCGTCCAGCACGTAGGTGACCCCCACCAGCCCAGACCCCAGTTGCGAGGCCAGGCGGATGCGTTGCGCCTCGCCGCCGGACAGGGTGGCCATGTTGCGGCCAAGGGCGATGTAGTCCAGCCCCACGTTGACCATGAATTCCAGCCGGTGGTGCAGTTCCTTCATCAGCGGTTCGGCCACCAGCGCGTGGCGCCCCTCGAAGCGGCGTTCGCGCAGCCAGTCCAGCGCGCGGGCCACGGACATGGAGCAGAATTCGTGGATGTTCAGGCTGTCCACCCGCACGGCCAGCGACTCCGGACGCAGGCGCGCCCCGGAGCACACCGGGCAGGCCATGCTCTGGCGATAGCGCGACAGCAGTTCGCGCCAGGCATCGCCGTACTGCATGCCCTGTTCGAGGATGGACACCACGCCGGGCCAGCGGTCGTCCGTGACGGTGCCGTTGGCGGCAGCCGGAGCCACGGGCAGTGCCGGGCCGTGGTCGTGGCCTCCATTCCCCCCGTTCTCGCCGGTACTCCCGTTCTGGCCGTTGCCGCCCACCACCACGGACCCGCCCAGCCAGTTGCGGCGCAGGTTGCTGCCCGCGCCGCGCCCTGCCGGGCGTCCGTCCTCGGTTTCGCCATGGAACAGCGCATCAAGGGCATCGGCGGAATACGCGGCCAGCGGCGTGGACAGGGTGAAGCCCCAGCGTTTCCCAAGGGCCGTCAGGGCGTCCTTGTGGCGCTCGAACAGCTTGGTGTTCTTCCACGGCAGCAGCGCGCCGGTATTCAGCGACAGGCCCCGGTTGGGCGCCACCAGTGCGGGTTCGAAATATTCCACGCTGCCAAGGCCCAGACAGCGCGGGCAGGCCCCCTGCGGGCTGTTGAACGAGAACAGCTGCGGGCTGGGCGCGGGCAGGCTGATGCGGCAGGCCGGGCAGACGGATTCCGTGGAATGCACGATGTCGCGCCCGGCGTCGACGCCGCCCTTGCCATCACCCTCGGCTGGCAGATGCACCACCAGCCTACCGTCGCCGTAGCGCAAGGCCAGTTCCACCGAATCGGCCAGCCGCCCCCGGATGCCGTCCTTGATCACCAGTCGGTCCACCACAAGGTCGATGGTATGCTTGCGGTTCTTGTCCAGCGCGGGCACCTCGTCGATGCCCATGATGGTCCCGTTCACCCGCACGCGCACGAAGCCTTCGGCCTTCAGTTTCTTGAACCGGTCGAGGTGGGTGCCCTTCTGGTGTTCCACCAGCGGGGCCAGCACGATGCACCGGGTGCCTTCGCCCAGGGCCAGGATGTCGGCGATGATCTCGTCCGCCGCGCGCGCCTCGATGGGCAGGCCGCACTGCGGGCAGTACATGCGCCCCAGCCGCGCCCAGAACACGCGCAGAAAGTCGTACACCTCGGTCACGGTGCCCACGGTGGAGCGCGGGTTGCGCGTGGCCGTCTGCTGTTCCAGCGAGATGGCCGGGGAAAGTCCCTCGATCTTCTCCACCTCCGGCTTGTCCATCTGGGGCAGGAACTGCCGGGCGTAGGCCGACAGCGATTCCACGTAGCGGCGCTGGCCCTCTGCGTAGACGATGTCGAAGGCCAGGGTGGACTTGCCCGAGCCGGAGGGGCCGCAGACCACCACCAGTTCGTCGCGGGGGATGTCGAGGGTGACGTTCTTGAGGTTGTGCTGGCGCGCTCCCTCGATATGGATGCAGGGCTTGCTCATGCGGTGGGTCTCGTGTGGGGCGGGCGGCGGAGCCGCCAAGGCGTCGTGCGGGACGCGCGGGTTGGTATGATGGAATGCGGGAATGCGGTGGCAGACGCGCGCGGTTGCGAGGCCGTGTCAGGCCACCGGGGTGTTTGT
Source organism: Nitratidesulfovibrio oxamicus (assembly GCF_015731765.1). Taxonomy (GTDB): domain Bacteria; phylum Desulfobacterota; class Desulfovibrionia; order Desulfovibrionales; family Desulfovibrionaceae; genus Cupidesulfovibrio; species Cupidesulfovibrio oxamicus. The sequence continues at coordinate 11,695 of NZ_VRYY01000365.1, read as the reverse complement.
CGCAGCAGGGGGTAAGATACGACATCCGGCGCACGGGGCAAGTACCCGGCGCAAGATGGTCCGGTTACCATCGCGTGACCATGCCCGCCCCGACTGCCGCATGCCCGCGCCAAACGGCGTCCGGCGCGCGCGTGCCCGGTGCTGCCGGGTACGCGAACGCGCCGGGAAAATGCCATGACGCAGGAACGTGGATGCGGGGTTTGCCGATGCGGATTGCCCGTGCCGGACACGCCAGACACGTCAGACACGCCGGACGCCAGCCCGCCCCGCCGTCGCGTTACATGAAAATGGAGGCCAGCAGCACCGCCGTAAGCAGCGCGGGCAACATGTTGGCCAGCGGAATACGCTTCAGTTCCAGCAGGTTGATGCCAATGCCGATGACCATCAACCCGCCCGTGGCGGTAAGCTCGTTCATCACCGCCGGGCCCAGCAGCGGCTGGAGCACCCCGGCGAACAGCGTCAGCGAGCCCTGGTAGAGGAACAGCGGCAGCGCGGAAAACAGCACCCCCACCCCGTAGGCCGAGGCCAGGGCGATGGCCGCGAAGCAGTCGAGAATGGACTTGGTGAGCACGATGGTGCGGTCGCCGCGCAGGCCCTCGTCAAACGGCCCCAGAATGGCCATGGACCCGATGCAGAACAGCAGCGTGGCGGTGACGAAGCCATCGGTAAAGCGCGGGTTGCCGGAACGCAGTTTGGCCTTCAGCGCCTCGCCCGCGCGGGCAAAGGCGTCTTCAAGCCGCAGCAGTTCGCCGATGATGGCCCCGCTGAGAATGCTGAAGATCATGATCAGCGGGTTGGCCGTCTTGAAGGCCATCTGCATGCCGATGACCATGGTGCACAGCCCAAGCCCCTGAAACACGATGGCACGCACGCGGTCGGGCAGGCGCGCGCCCAGCAGCATGCCCAGCGCGCCGCCGCCGACAACGGCGGCCATGTTGATGAACGAACCGACGGGAAGAGTCACGATATGCTCCGTTTGTTGGAGCACCGTGATACCCGAAACCACGGGGACTTGGAAGCAACATTGCCCGGCAGTTCGCAGCGGGCGCTTTACCCTGCGCAAGTGCGGCACAGTGTGGCGGTATGGGTGGGGTTCTTTCACATGCCGTTCTTCACCATCCGGCCAGACGAGATTCGGCCAGAAGACATCGGCTGACGACATCGGCTGAAGACATCGGGCTGAAGACACCCGACCAAACGGCATCCGAGCAGACCCCAGGCTGCCGCATGACATCCGCCAGACGGCATGCGAGAAAATTGCCGTGACAAAACCGTGATGCCGCCGCCTGACGCGTGACCCCGCTCACGGAAATTCCCCACGGTTCTGGCACCCTGCAAATGGACACGGCCCCGTGGCCCGCGTATCATGGCAACGCCGCCGCAGGCTGGCGGCGCATCGAAAGAAGGAAGGAGTTCACCATGCATCGCATTCTGCGCGTTGTCGCCCTCTTGGCGGCACTGACGGTGTCGACAATGGGCGCGGCAACTGCCCGTGCCGCCGGGGGACAGGTCACCGCGCTGGACATGTTCCGGATGCTGCCCGCAACCATCTTCGAAAATACCGCCGAAGGGCTGAACGAAGAAGAAAAGCAGCAACTTGCCGACGAAGGCGAAACCGATTTCTGGGCGGTCATCGAAAGCACCCCGGAACGTTACGAGGTGGGCGCACTGCCCATGCTGGACACGCGCGTTTCGGTGCGGGTGTTCCGCGCCGACAACGGCGACACCCTTGCCGCCATGGGCGTGAAGAACGGCGAGGCCTGCGCGCTGGAGCTGTGGCGCCGCAAGCCCGACGGCAGGCTGGTCCCCACCGCCACGCCGGAAGAGGCGGACATCGCCGACTTTTTCACCCCCGGCTACAAGCTGCCCCCGGGCACCAGCCCGTCCGTCATGCTCTGCCTTGGCGAGGAAGGCCTGGAAGCCCGCGCCCTGCTGTGGACATCCACCGGCCTTGCGCAGGTGAAGTTTGACCACAAGGTGCTGTACCGCTGGAACGGCAGCGCCTTTTCCAAGGTGATCCTGCCCGCCGACGGGAAGTAGCGAAGGAGCGCGGGGGCAAGGGGATGTGCGGGGTTGCGGTGCAACTCTGCCCTTGACCGGACCATGCCCCCTGTGCCATAGCCCTTTCCCTACACCTGCCGGGATGGTGGAATTGGTAGACGCAGCGGACTCAAAATCCGCCGGTGGCAACACCTTGCGAGTTCGAGTCTCGCTCCCGGTACCAGAATGAAAACAGCGGCTTGCGTGTGCATGTAAAATGTGCGCGCGGGCCGCTGTGCCTTTTGGGTACCCTTTCTGCCCCACCCCTGTCCCACTTGCTCACATTTTTCGCTCAACATCCCTGCTCCTCACCAGCAACCACGTCCCCGTCAGCGCGGTGAACGGAGCCACGGTTACCAACCCTATACTCCCCACCAGCGTATTCATGACCTCTGCCGCCACAAAGGGCAGGTTCAGGGCGTTTTCCAACGGAATGCCTTGCGCCATGAACAGCATCAGCGTGGCGATGTAGCCGCCGGAATAGGCCAGCAGCAGCGTGGTGGTCATGGTGCCCACCACGGCCCGGCCCACCCGCAGGCCGGATGCCAGTGCGGCCCGGCGCGAGATGCCGGGGTTCTGGGCCACCAGTTCGGCCATGCTGGCGGCCACATCCATGGCAAGGTCCATCAATGCCCCGGACGATGCCATGAAGATGCTGGCCAGAAAGATGCGCGTCATGTGCAGGTGCGGATAGCCGGAATAGAGCACCGTTTCCGCATAGGGGCGCACCGCGCCGTGCAACTGGAACGGCCCGGCGAAGGCCAGCGCCAGCCCGCAGGTGGCCGCAATGCCCAGCAGGGTGCCCAGCCACGCGGCCAGCCCGCGCCGGTTCATGCCGCCCACCAGCAGGATGGTGGCAGCGGTGATGGCCGTGGTCACGCCAAGCCCCAGCAGGATGGGGTCCACGTCGCGCAGCAGCGCGGGCACCAGCACCTTCCATATCATCAGCGCGGAAAACACGAACGACAGCAGCGCCTTTACCCCGGTCGGCCCGGCAAACACCACCAGCAGCAGGGCGAACACGCCGAAGGCCACGGCCTGGGTGCGCAGGCGGTAGTGGTCCTGGGCCACGGCGTCGGCCACCTTGCCGTCGCGCAGGGTAAGCACCAGCAGGGCCGTGTCGCCGGGGCCGAACACCTTGTCCAGTTCCATCTTGCCCACCAGTTCGTTGCCCGCCTGCCACGTCTGCCCGGCGTAGGGGCCGTCCAGCGCGCGCAGGGTGACGTACTGGGTGCCCATGCGGACTATGCCGTATTGATGCACCCGCTCGTTGTCCACGGACACCACCGTGGCCCGGCAGCGCACCGCGTTATCCGGCAGGCGGTCCTCGAAGCCGGTGGGCAGCAGGTACAGGGCCAGACAGGCCAGAGCCAGCACCACGCACAGCAGGGTATCGCGCCGGGTGGAGCGCAAGGGGATGTGCAGGTGCGCCGGGCCGGACGCCACCGTTGCCGACATTGATACAGATGCCGTAGCGCCCCCCTGCCCTGCGCCGGATACGTTCGACGCTTCGCCCGCTCTTGCCTCGCCCGTTCCACCAGTTTCGTCCGCTCCGACAGTTCCACCGGTTCCGTGCGCCGTACCCTCAATCCCGTTGGGCATATGCTCTCCCGCGCGGTGCAAGCCGCGACATCCGCAGTGTTCCGTTGCCGTATCGCGCCCCATCGTTTCCCGCCGGGAACAGGCAGCAGCCCGAATTCGCCTTATCCGCATCCACAAGGCCGAACCCGACTGGCCCCGACCACACGCCCTGCCACCCATGCGGGAACGGGCCGAGCCACGGGATTGCCCCGCCGCCCGGCCCGCAGTGCGGTCGTCCTTGCCGGTTCACCCGGTCCTTGCCGGTCCGTGCCGGTTCGTGCCGGTCCGTGCCGATCGGCCCAGAGCAGCCTAATTGGCGGCTACGGCCTGCGCGGGCTGCCCGCCATGCTGGCCCATAACCGGGCCGGTCACGGCACCACCCGCGTCCGCCTTGGCCGCAGGCTTCACACCAACCTTCAGGCCCATGGTTTCGGCCATGCGGGTGAAGATGTCGGTGTTGTCGTAGAACCCGCCAAAGCGTTCGGCGCCCACCCCACCGGCGGATGTCAGCACCGGCACGCCGGTATGCGAGTAGGTCGTCCACGCAATGCCCGATTTCTGGTTCAGCAGGTGGGTGATGGTCACGGTGAACGGCTCGTACTCGCCGTACAGCAGATAATCCTGCTCCGACTGGTCCTTGCGCTCGCCGCCCTGCATGCTGCGGTCGAAGGCGGCGCGCAGTTCCGCCACCTCGTGCGGCTTCAGCACCATGCCCGCCGCGTCGCCTTCCTTGGGCTGGGCGGCCAGTTCGGCGTCGGACAGCACGGACAGGCCGAAGTTTTCCTTCACCATGGGCAGCACGTCCTCGAACTTGCCCTGCGGGTTGGCCTTGCGGAACGCCGCGAACTTCTCGTCAAAGGCCACGTACGAAATCTTCTGGTGTTTCAGGCGGGTATGATACGAATCGTACTTGGTGCCCGCAAAGCCGATGGACATGCCGCCGGTCTCGTGGTCGCCGGTGACGACGACCAGCGTGTCGGCGGGGTGCTTGCGCTGGAACTGCATGGCCTCGGCCACGGCGGCGTCGAAGGCCAGCACGTCGGTGATGGAGCTGACGGCGTCGTTGGCGTGGCAGGCCCAGTCCACCTTGCCGCCTTCCACCATCAGAAAGAAACCCTTGGGGTTATCCAGTAGCTCAAGCCCCTTGCGGGTCATTTCGGCCAGAGTCACGTCGCCGGGGGCGGCATCCATGGCGTAGGACATGGCCTGCTCGTCCTGCAGGCGCGGGTTCACGAACACCACGCGCTCCTTGCCGGGCTTCAGGGCGCGAAATTCGGTGGCATCGTTGACGTAGCGAAAGCCGCCCGCGCGGATGGCGTCCAGCACGTTGCGCTTTTCGCCCTCCAGCTTCGACTTCTTGCCCGCAGGGTCCAGAAAGCCGCCGCCCGCGAAATAGTCCATGCGGCTGGCGGCCAGTTCCAGCCCGATCTCGTAGTAGTTCTTGCGGCTGGGCTGGTGGGCGTAGAACGCGCCGGGGGTGGCGTGGTCCAGCGAGACAGTGGAGACGATGCCCACCTTCATGCCCTTGTCGCGCGCCATTTCGGCGATGGAGGTCACCGGCACGTTCTTGCCGTCCACGCCAAGGCCCCGGTTGGTGGTCTTCACCCCGCAGGCCATGGCCGTTCCGGCGGCGGCGGAATCGGTGATCAGCGAGTCGATGGAATAGGTGGTGGTGGCGCCCTGCACGGGCAGCTGGCTCATGTGCAGCTTGACGATGCCGGGGGTTGTGTCGCCCTTCTGTGCGGCCAGATACAGTTCGGCGGCGTTGCGCTGGACCATGCCCATGCCGTCGCCAATGAGCAGGATGACGTACTTTGCCTGCGCCGCCTGTTTCGCATGGGCAACGCCCATGGTGCAGCATAGCAGAATGGCGAACAGGGCGATGGCCGCCCGCGCCGCGTGATGCCAACGGGAACAGTTCATGGACCGGACCTCCTGCATGGTGGGACAAGGTGGTGGGGGGTGCCCGACTGGGCCGACTGCCCCGACTGGGCCGACCAGACAGGCCAGACAGGCCGGGCCGGTGCAGCATCCGTGCGCGTGCGGGGCGGATACCGGCGGCACGGCGGACGGGCAGTGCGAATGCCCATCATGTCGCCCATGCATGTGACGCGGGCATGACGTTCGAACGGCGCTTGCGTCTCGTGCGGTGTGCACTTTCGCAAGACGCTGCAACGCAAAGGGCCGCACGCGATCATCGCATGCGGCCCTGTTTGGCGAAAGGGAGTTGTCGGGACCATCGTCCGGCGGGCAATTACGAAAGAAACCGTGACGGCCCGGCGTGACGATACGACCCTATCTGTTCTCCGCTTCCTTGCGGATGGCGGAAATGAGCGCGGCGGCGTTGGTCACGTCGGTGACCTGCCAGTTGCCCGCCTCGCGCCGGGTCAGGGCCAGGTCCACGGGGTAGGAGCGTTCGCTGCCGTGGTCGAACAGCGTGACGGATGCGGTGGCCTTGTCGCCGTCGCGGGTCACGGACTTCACGCTGCGCAGTTCCTTGCGGCCCACCGAGGCATCGGAGAACAGGGGCGAGAACAGGCCGCCGTCGGTGGCCTTGCGCTCCTTCTTCACCGGCTTGCCGGAGAAGTTGCCGGAGGCCACACCCCATACCACGAACTTGCGGGTTTCCTCGGCCACCAGCATCTTCATGGTCTGGGCGGTCTGCGACTGCGCGCCCGACTGCACCGCGCTGGACAGCATGGCCAGCAGGGGCAGGGTTTCCGCGCTGCCGGAAACGGCCTTGGGAGGGCGTGACACAAGGTCGGACATGAACGCGTCCACACCACGCTGGGCAATGCGGCCCACATCCATGTACTTTTCCAGCAACGCTGCGTCGTTGGTGTCGATGGCGGTCTGCACCTGGCGCAGGGCGGCTTCCGGGGTTTCCTCGGCGGCGGCCAGGCAGGGGGCGGGAACGAAGGCGGACGCGGCCAGCAGGGCCACGGCCAGCAGCAGGCCGAACGGAATCGAGCCGGAGGAAATCAGGCTGGAGGGACGAAAACGACGGAAATATCCGGGCATGTGGGCTTCCTGTTCTGGGGTTGGGGCCGCACGGGCGGCTCATGCGGCTTCTACTCCAGCGGCGGGCCGGGGTCCAGCCCCTACCCCGCGCAGGCGGCGGGCACCCTGCCCTTCACGGCCAGCGGCAACCCGCTGACGGCCAGGATCACATCTGTGCAGGCAGCCGCCAGAAGCTGGTTGGCTTCGCCGGACAGGTCTCGGAAACGGCGGCCCAGCGGGGTTTCCGGCACCACGCCCCATCCCACTTCGTTGGTGACCACCGCCACGGGCACGCTGGCCGCGCGCAGCAGCGCCGCCAGTTCCTCCACTCCGCCCAGAATGGCCGCATCGTCGTGGTCGGCCAGCATGCGATTGGTCAGCCACAGGGTAATGCAGTCCAGCAGCACCCCGTGCGGACGAGACTGAAAGACGGGGTGAGGGGGGGATTGCGGGCCGTGTTGCTGGACGGATTGGGCGGCGGTTTCGCCCGCGCCCTGCCCCATGCAGCCGCGCAGGACCGCGCAGACGTCCCACGGCTCCTCCACCGTGCGCCACCCCGCGCCCCGCGCGGCCTGATGACGGCGCACCCGCTCGGCCATTTCCGCGTCGCGGGCGGCCCCGGTGGCGATGTACACCCGCGACGGCCCCAGAGATTCCACCCAGTGCTGGGCAAGGCCGCTCTTGCCGCTGCGGCAACCGCCCGTGAACAGGATGGAGCGGGCAGGTGCAGTGCCGACAGAGGAAATGGAGGCGGCAGGGGCTGCGGGCGATGATTCGGGCATGGCGGGTTCCATGGTTGGGGTGACGGGCTGACGGGAGCGGTACGGGCAGAACGAAGGGATGCGCACGCGGGCAGGTATGCCCCATGCTGCCCGGTCCGTGTAGCACGGGCCGCCCCGGCCTAGCCAGCGCACCCCGCTTGCCCGCCGGGCGGGGGGTGGCATATGGTCGCCCCGGCACGCAGTGCGGTCCAACGGCCTCTGTCCACGGCCTGCGCCCCGCACCGCGTGTTTCCATCCGCGTTACCCATTCCAACCTGCACCCCAATCCACACCACCTATGCCCGGATACCGCACCCACATCATCGGCGGCTCCCTGCTGGCCGCCGGAGCCCTGTTCGCCGCGCAGGCCCTGCGCGTGCATTCCCCCGGCCTGCCCACCCAGGCGGCACTGCTGGCCGTGTCCACCGCCTTTGCCCTGGTCCCGGACGTGGACACCCACTCGCGCGGGCGGACGTGGTTCTACGGACTGCTGGTGATGGCCGACGTGGCCCTCATCGCCACCCGGCGCTACCAGTGGGCCGCCCTGCTGGGGCTGTTGGCCATGCTGCCCGCCATCGACGGCCATCGGGGGTGGACGCACACCTGGTGGGCCATGCTGCTGGTTCCCCTGCCCCTGCTGCTGGCCCCGGTGCTGTTGTACGGCTGGGCGTGGCAGGCAGCGGCGCCATGGTACGCTGCCGCCGTGCTGGGATATTTTTCGCACCTTCTGCTGGACCGCCAGTTCTGACGGGCCGCCCCCTTTTCCTTCCCACGCGCTTTCCCATGCAACAACGCCGCGAAGGGTTGCCCCCTCGCGGCGTCGTTGTTGTAAGTTTGTCTTGCTGTATCAGGGACTGTCCCAAAATTAGGATTCTTGTTCGTCGGCAAGGAAAACGAGCCTGCCATGAGGAAGCATGCCTTAGCCGTTGGGCGAGCTTGCGATCCTTACGGATGAGGACCGCAGAACGCTCTTGTCGTATTCGACCGAGCCTTAGCCGTTAGGCGAGCGCATGGAGCGAGTCTTACGGACAAGGACAGCAAAGCTATGGCAGGCAAAGCTTGACCGCCCTGCGCTCGATGTCCGTAAAGGTCGCAAGCTCGCTTGACGGACACACTTCGTGCCCTTCGGGTCGGTCAGCCAACGGGCAAAGGGACTATTTGGGGGCAGTTCCTACTGGCGCGACGCCTGCGCCGCCTTGTCGAACCGTGCCGCCGTATCGCCCAGCACCGTGGCGGCCATGCGCACGGCATCCATCTTTTCCGGCTTGCCGCTCGCCCGGCGGTACACCCACCCGGCCGCGTAGACCAGGGTGTCGTCGTCCAGCCTGCGGGCATCGGGGTTGCGGCGGATGGCCTCGGCCAGGGTTTCGCGGGCGCGCTCGCGGGCCATGATGGCCTGCTGGTACGCCTTGCCGGAAAGCTCCATGATGCGCCGGGCCTGCTCGGCCAGATGCGCGGAATTGCCTTCGCGCGCGGTGTCGTAGCCGAACACCGCGTCCTGATACTTGGCGTTGGCCTCCAGCGCGGTCTGCTGCGCGGTAAGCCAGGCGTTGACCCGCACCACCGCGTCGGACATGCCCGCAATCTCGCGCAGCGCACCGGACAGGCCGCGCAGCCGCGTGGCGTACAGGGTGTACATTTCCGCCACCTCGGAGGGGGTCAGGGCCCGCTCCCTGCCCTTGTCCGTCACCTTGGCATTCGAAGCCGCCGCGGCCACGGCCTCCATGAACCGGTCGGCGTACAGCCGTTGCAGGGCTTCGAGCATGGCCGGGGTGAAGGCATAGTCGAGCACGCTGGCGCGCCCTGCGGAAATGTCGTCGCCGGACCACGACAGCCCGGTCATGCTCACGCCGTAGCGCATGTTGGCCGACTTCAGGCTGGGAGCCACCCAGCCGGAGGTGCGCGCCTCCATGTGGGTGCCCTTGGGGTAGTAGTTTTCCACCAGCCAGTTGGCCACGTCTTCCACAAAGGCGAAGCGCACCACCGCGTCGTCCTGGGCAAAGGCACCGTCCGGGCTGGTGGCGTTGACGCCCGGCGTCGCGGCGGTGGCGTTGACGTCGGCCTGGGCGCCGGCTGCCGCGTCGCCGTCCATGGGCACCATGGACGGCAGCGTGCCGTTGGTGGCGTTGGGACCAAGGATGGCGGCGTCGGTACCGGTCATGTTGGCCTGCCGGTCGGGCACGGCGTCGCGCAGGACAAGGTCGCGCAGTTGCCACAGGGCCGCGCCCGCCACCAGTACGGCCAGCACGAACACCCACACCAGCTTGCTGCGGTTGCGCTTGGGGGGGCGGGGCATGTCGAGCAGGCTGCCGTCCTGCCGGATGGGCCGGATGGGCCGGATGGGGGGGACGGGGGGGACGGGGCCGGAGGCATCATGGCCGGGAGTCTGGTCGGGAGTCTGGTCGGGCGTATCGGGGGCCATCCGTGGCATCCTCCTGCGGGCGCTGGCCTTGCGGCGCGGGCTCCATTGGTCTGCGTGGTCGGGTGAAGCCGGGCGTGTTCGGGTGAGATCGGGTGAACAAGCCCGGTGCGGCATGCCCCACGCGTTTTCGACGGGCATGTCTCCGCGCTATGTACCACCGCCGGGGGCCACTGTGAAGTCGCCGCCGGGTTGAGGAAACATCACGCGGCCATGCAGCCGTTTTTCCGCATGTTCCCCGCTTGCCATCCCCCCCGCCATCGTTCACAACACCGGTACGACAACAACGGGAGGACACCATGCCGCTGGCCGGATACGGCTTCGTGCTGCTTGCCGCCGGGCTGTGGGCGCTTATCGGCCCGCTGGCCCGCTACTGCCTTGCCGAAGGGGTGACCCCGCTGGAAATCGCCTTCTGGCGCGCCACGTTCGGGGCGCTGTTCTTCGGCCTGCACGCGGCCCGGCACGGGCTGTGGCGCGCCCCCGCGCGCGATGCGGCCACCTTTGCGGCCTTCGGGCTGGTGGGGGTGGCGCTGTTCTTCGGCTCGTATCAACTGGCCGTGCGCGAAGGCGGCGCGGCGCTGGCCTCCATCCTGCTGTACACCGCCCCGGCGTGGGTGGCGCTGCTCTCGCGGCTGTGCTTCGCCGAACCGTTGACCCGGGCCAAGCTGGCGGCCCTGGGACTGGCCATGACCGGGGCCTTCCTGATCTGCCGGTCGGGCGGAGGGTTGCAGGGCGGCGCCAGTGCGGCGGGCATCGGCTTCGGCCTGCTGGCGGGCTTCACCTATTCGCTGCACTACGTGTTCAGCCGCCACTTCCTGCACCGCCATTCACCGGTCACCCTGTACCTGTTCTGCCTGCCCGTGGGGGCGCTGGCCCTGCTGCCCTTCGTCACCTTTGCCCCCAAGGGGCCGCTGGCATGGGCGCTGCTGGTGCTGGGCATGGGACTGGTGACCACCTACGGCGCGTACATGGCCTATTGCGAGGGCATGCGCCGCCTTTCCCCCACCCGAGTGGCCGTGGTGGCCAATTTCGAGCCGGTACTGGCGGCCCTGCTGGCCTACTGGTTGTGGGACGAACTGTTCCCACCCTCGGGCTGGATCGGCGCGGGGCTGGTCATCACGGCGGTGTTCTGCGTGGTGCTGGACGGCGCGCGCGGCGGCAACAAAAGCGATGGGGGCGTTTCCCGCGCCGCTGGTGTCGTCGAATCTCCGGAAACGGAAAAAGCCGGTGAAAGCACCGGCCTCGCGCGGGGGCACATGCCCGTGGAATGATCGAAAACCGCCCGGCAGCCGTCGGATGGATGCCGCCAGGTGGCTGCCGCCAGGGAAACGCGTACCGACAACGCGGCACCCGCGGTTGAGGGCGCTACGCGGTCTTGGCGAGGATGCGCAAATACAGGTCGCCCTGCCACGGGCCGATGCGCTTGCCCAGCCCCTTGAGCCGGATGGGTCGCCCCACCACGTAGTCCGGGGGCAGGGTCACCTCCACGGTGCGCACCTCTCCGGACAGGCCCTGCGTCACCTGCAAGCGCAGCCGCGCCCCCGGCACGATGCTGAGGGCAGGCAGATATACCGTCTGCTCGTCGTCGATCTGGCGGCGCAGCCAGCCCTTCACCGCCCCGCCGATGCCGTGGGTAAGATCCAGCGTCAGCGCCTTGCCGCCCCATTCCAGGCTGAGCTTGCGCTTCTTGGGCGGACGCGCGGCCAGTCCCCCACCATCGCGGCGGATCTGGCTGTAGATGTCCTCGAACACCCGCCGGGCGAACGGATCCCGCAGGATGTCCTGCAGCACCTCGTCCTGTCGGCCCTGGTAGGTGGCCTCAGCCCTGCGGCGGTTGCGGTCGGCCCCGCTTGCGCCGCGCGTTGCGGACGCACCGCCCGACGCCGTGGCGCCG
>NZ_VRYY01000353.1 GCF_015731765.1 Nitratidesulfovibrio oxamicus | reverse complement strand
CGGCACGCTGGCCGGGTTGCGGTCGGCCCTGGGGTTGCAGCCGGAAAGCGGACACGATGCCGCCACCGAGCCTTCCGCATCGCCCGCGGCCCTGCTGGGCGCGGCCATGACCCGCGCGGACGAACGCCTGCTCGCCCTGCGCGAAGCCGGAGCCACCAGGCGCTTCGACCTGGCCATGCTGACCCAGTTCTATGCCTTCTACTACGCCCTGCGCCAATTGGCAGAGGACGTGAAGGGGCTGGCCGCACGCATGGCCGGGAACGAGGGAGAACCCTCCGGCTCGGACAACGGCCCCGCCACGCCGTAGCCCGCGGCACACCCTTTTGCACCGCCCCCGCCACGGAGGCCCCATGCCCGCACCCACCGCCGACTCCGCCGCACTGTCCACACTGTTCGAGATCATCGGCTACGCGGCGGGCCTGCTGACCTCGCTGGCCTACCTGCCCCAGGTGGTGCGCATTGCCCGCACCCGTTCCGCCGACGACATCTCGCTGCCCACCTTCCGATTGCTGGCCGTGGGCGTTTCGCTGTGGCTGGTCTACGGCATCGGCATCGGCTCATGGCCGGTCATGGCCGCCAACGCCGTGGGCCTGACGCTGATCCTGGCCGTGATCTGGCTGAAGCTGCGCTATTCCCGGCGGGCATAGGCGGCACGGAACAGGCCCGCACAAGAACCTGGCGGGGGCAACCCAGCCTTGCCAGCCGCGCCGCATCCTTCATCGCTGCGCGTTACCCCGCGCGCACGCCTCACCCCGCCGGCACCAGTGGACGGCGTGCCGTTTCCGGGTATACTCGGGGGTATCGAAGCCTTCCGGCCGACTTCCCTCACCCCATCCGGAGACCGGACATGTACACCGCCTTCACGGAACTTTCCCCCGTCATGCAGGCCTTTCTCGCCGGGTTGTTCACCTGGGGGGTCACCGCGCTGGGCGCGGCCCTGGTGTTTCTGACCAAAAGCTTTTCGCGCAAGGCGCTGGACGTCATGCTGGGCTTTGCCGCCGGCGTGATGATCGCCGCCAGCTTCTGGTCGCTGCTGGCCCCGGCGCTGGAGATGTCCGAGCACCTGGGCCGCTGGTCGTTCGTGCCCGCCGCCGTGGGTTTCGTGCTGGGGGCCCTGTTCCTGCGGCTGGTGGACATGCTGCTGCCCCACCTGCACCTGCACAACCCCATCGAACACGCCGAAGGGCTGCCCAGCACGTGGCAGCGCTCCACCCTGCTGGTGACGGCCATCACCCTGCACAACATTCCGGAGGGGCTGGCCGTGGGCGTGGCCTTCGGCGCCGTGGCGGCGGACCTGCCCTCGGCATCGCTGGCCGGGGCCATGGCCCTTGCGCTGGGCATCGGCATCCAGAACTTTCCCGAGGGCACGGCGGTGTCCGTGCCGCTGCGGCGCGAGGGCTTTTCACGCATGAAGGCGTTCATGTTCGGACAGGCCTCGGGCATGGTCGAACCCATCGCCGCCGTCATCGGCGCGGCGGCGGTGCTGTGGGCACAGCCGCTGTTGCCGTACGCGCTGGCCTTTGCCGCCGGGGCCATGATCTTCGTGGTGGTGGAGGAAGTCATCCCCGAATCGCAGGGCTCCGGCTACGGTGACCTGTCCACCATGGGGGTCATTGCCGGGTTCACCCTGATGATGACCCTGGACGTGGCCTTGGGGTAGCTCCGGCGGGACAGCAAGGCGGTCCTGCCGCATCGGCGGGGCATGCCCCCGTCTCCCTGCAACCGTAGCCATCCTGCGTTCGCCTTGTATTCCAGCGCCATGCGCGTGCTCCGGAAAATACCTTGACGGTCAAACTATCTTGGCAATAAAGAAGTTTGACCGTCAAACATTCTGGAGGCACACCCCGTGATCGGACGCTTCGCCTGCCCCGGCTCCTACCGCGAACTGATTTCTTCCCGAGAAACCCTGCTCTGCCTGCTGGGCGGCGTGCTGGCCGCCGTCTCATGGGTCGCATCGCTTTCCGGCGCGCCCGCGTGGCTGGCCGCCGCCCTGGCCCTGACCGGGGCCGCCATCAACGGCCTGCCCATCGTCAAGGGCGCGGTGGAAGGCCTGATGGAAAAGCAGGTCAACGTGGACGAACTGGTGTCCATCGCCCTCATCGCCTCGGTGGCGCAGGGCGAATACCTGTCCGCCGCCATCGTGGCCTGCATCATGAAGGCCGGTTCTCTGGTGGAAGGCTTCCTGAGCGATGCGGCCCGGCGGTCCATCAAGGCACTGGCCGCCGTCACGCCGGACACCGCCACCATCATCGAGCCGGGTGGCCGCGAGCGCACCGTGCCCGCCGCCGAAGTGCGCGTGGGCCAGCAGTTGCGCGTGCGCCCCGGCGAACGCATTCCCGTTGACGCGGTGGTCCTGTCCGGCATCACTGCCGTGGACGAATCCTCCATCACCGGCGAGCCGCTGCCCCGCTCGTGCACCACGGGCGACAAGGTGCTGGCGGGCACCATGAACTACAACGGCGTCATCGTGGTAGAGGCGCAGCGCGTGGGCGAGGACACCACCATCGGCAAGGTGGTGCGCCTGGTGGAAGAGGCGGAGGCCCACAATCCCAGGGCGGCCCGCCTGGTGGACAAGTACGCCCAGTGGTTCACCCCGGTGGTGCTGGCCTGCGCCGCCGCGGCATGGGCCGTTTCCGGCGAATCGGCGCGCGCTGTGGCCGTGCTCATCGCCGGGTGCCCCTGCGCCCTGCTCATGGCCGCGCCCAC
>NZ_VRYY01000352.1 GCF_015731765.1 Nitratidesulfovibrio oxamicus | reverse complement strand
CGGCCACGCCCGCTGCCCGGCACGGCCTTTCGCGCGACCTTGCCCCGCGCATCGACCTGCGCGGCCAGTTGCTGCGCCTCAGCCCCCTGCACCGCGACGACCTGTCGCTGACCCTGTCCGGCAGCATCGAAGCCAACGGCCCGCTTACCGCGCCGCTGGTACGTGCGGACATCACCGTGCCCGAAGGCGAACTGCGTCTGCTGCGCGGTCTGGGCGGCGGAGTCACCACGCTGGAGGTGACCGAAAAGGCCGTGGCCGCGGTTGCCCTTCCGGCAAACCCGGCCCTTGCGGCAGGTTCCCCCCCTCCCGCAGGCTCGTTCCCGATGGCGGCCACCGCCCCGATGGATGCGCCGCCCACCGCCAGTACCGCCGGGCCTTCCATGTCCTCCACGGGCCCCCGGCTGGACCTGCGCATCGTGGCCCCGCAGCGGTTCTTCATCCGGGGGCGCGGTCTGGACAGCGAATGGAAGGGTGACCTGCGCGTGGCGGGCCCGGTCGCACCCCCCGCGCTGACGGGCACGCTGTCGCCGGTACGCGGCAGGTTCGATCTGCTGGCCAAGCCCTTCAGCCTGTCGCGCGGCAACATCACCTTCACCGGCGAACAGCCTCCCAACCCCGCGCTGGACCTGGACCTGACCAACGAAGGTTCCGCCGTCACCGCCGTGGCCCACGTGGGCGGCACGGCCCGCCGCCCGGCGCTTGCCCTGTCCAGCACTCCCCCCCTGCCCCAGGACGAGGTGATGAGCTACGTGCTGTTCGGCAAGCCGCTGACCGAACTCAGCCGGTTCGAGGCGCTGCAGGCCGCCAATGCCCTGCGCACCCTGTCCGGCGCGGGCGGCGACTTCGACGTGCTGACCTCCGTACGGCGTACCCTGGGGGTGGATGTGCTGCGGGTGGGTTCGTCAGACCCGGCACGGCAGCGCACCGCCACCACCCCGCGCGACCCTTCCCTTTCCCGCGCAACCTTTGCATCGGGTGCATCGGGTGCATCGGGCGCATCGGGCGCATCGGCCCCCGACGAGCTGGCCCGGCCCACGCTGGAAGCGGGCAAGTACCTGCTGGACAACGTGTACGTGGGCGTGGAGCAAGGCACGGAGGCGGGCACGACCGGCGCGCGGGTGGAAGTGGAACTGCTGCCCCGCCTGAATCTGGAAGGCCGCAGTTCGCCCACGTCGAGCGAACTCGGCATCATGTGGAAAAAGGACTACTGACCCCGCACCCTTGCGCCCGCCGCTTCCGCCTGCTGCGCCGCAATGCCCGCCGGGCCGGAGTTGCTTTCCCTCCGCCACGATTTATGCTAGGGCGTGAGGACGTTTTTCCGGTGCCAGCCCGCCGCGCTACGCCCCGTGCCAGAAGGCCGGGGCCTCTCTTGTCAGCGCGCCCGGCGGCCAGCCAACAGGAGTGAGAATGATCGGCATCTCCAAGCTTTACTGTGGTCAGGTCGAACCCTCCGACGCCCTTCGCTACGGGCGCCACTCGGGCCAGCTTCCCTCCCACCTGCTCCAGTTCTCCAAGGACAAGAAACCGGTTGTGGTCTGGAACATGACCCGCCGTTGCAATCTGAAGTGCGTGCACTGCTACGCCCAGGCCGTTGACCCTGAAGGCAAGGACGAAATCTCCACCGAACAGGGCAAGGCCATCATCGACGATCTCGCCGCCTACGGCGCGCCGGTGATGCTCTTTTCCGGCGGCGAGCCGCTGGTGCGCCAGGACCTGGTGGAACTGGCCAAGCACGCCACCACCAAGGGCATGCGCGCGGTCATTTCCACCAACGGCACCCTGATCACCAAGCAGAAGGCCCGCGAACTGAAGGAAGTTGGCCTGTCCTACGTGGGCATTTCGCTGGATGGCGGCGAAGAGGTGCACGACAAGTTCCGCGCCGTGCCCGGTTCCTACCGCCGCGCACTGGAAGGCATCGAAAACTGCAAGGCCGAAGGGCTGAAGGTGGGCCTGCGCTTCACCATCAACAAGCGCAACCAGGGCGAAGTGCCCAAGCTCTTCCAGTTGCTGCGCGACCTTGAAGTGCCGCGCATCTGCTTCTACCACCTGGTGTACTCCGGTCGCGGGTCCGAACTGATCAAGGAAGACCTGGACCACGCGGAAACCCGCGCCATGGTCGACCTGATCATGGACAAGACCCGCGAACTGTTCGACGCCGGGCTGCCCAAGGAAGTGCTGACCGTGGACAACCACGCCGACGGCCCCTACGTGTGGATGCGCATGCTGAAGGAAGACCCCAAGCGCGCCGCCGAGGTGTTCGAACTGCTCCAGTACAACGAGGGCAACAACTCCGGGCGCGGCATCGGCTGCATCTCGTGGGACGGCAAGGTGCACCCCGACCAGTTCTGGCGTCAGCACGTGGTGGGCAATGTTCTGGAACGCCCCTTCTCGCAGATCTGGGACGACCCGAACATCGAACTGCTGCACAAGCTTAAGGACAAGAAGCAGCACGTGGGCGGCCGTTGCGCCACCTGCCGCTTCCTGAACATCTGCGGCGGCAACTTCCGCGCCCGCGCCGAAGCCTACTACGGCGACATCTGGGCGCAGGATCCCGCCTGCTACCTGAGCGACGACGAAATCCGCGCGTAGGTTCGCCCGCGCCGGAACCATACCTGCCATGACGGCACCCGGACGGCCCTTGCGTCGTCCGGGTGCACGCTGCCCCCACGCAGGCCGCCACCCCGCCACCTCGGCGGGCCGCACGCACCGCC
>NZ_VRYY01000351.1 GCF_015731765.1 Nitratidesulfovibrio oxamicus | reverse complement strand
CAACGCCCCTGCGGGGTCCGCCGATGGCCAGCGCCGCCCCGGCTCGCCCCGCGACATCTGGGACGCCGTGGCCTCGGTGGGCGATCGCTGGCGCAAGCACTCCGAATCCCTCACCCGGCCCGGCAACGGCGACCTCGATGGCCGCCGCGGCCACAACGGCGGTCCCGCCAACGACCGGGACAACTACCGGGACGACACGCCCGATGGTACCCCAAACGGAATTCCTGACGGGAGGAACGCCGGAAACCATGGCGATTCCTTTCCCCCGCGCAATGGTGGGCACCCCGACGAACGGGACGCCCCCCTGCCGCCGTGGGCTGCCTCGGCCCGTAGCGAGGTGCCGTGGGAAAACCTGGACCGGGTGGGCTTTTTTCCCGGCCTGTACCAGACCATCCTGCGGGTGATGCTGGCGGCGCCGCGCTTCTTCTCCGGGGTACGCTCCTCGGGCTCGCTCAAGCGCCCGGTGGCATTCTACCTGCTCGTCGGCATCTTTCAGGCGCTTACCGAACGGCTGTGGTACCTCATGAGCGTGCGTGCCTTTGGCGGCTTCATCGAAGACCCGCAACTGCACGCCTGGATGGGCAGCGTCACCCACGACATGAGCCTGCCCATGACCCTGCTGATCTCGCCCTTCACCCTGCTGCTGCAACTGGCCGTGCTGTCCGGCCTGTACCACTTCATGATTCGGCTGGTGGAGCCGCGCGCGGCCGACCTGCACACCACGGTGCGGGTCATCTCGTACAGCGCGGCGCCAACGGTGCTCAGCGTGGTGCCGCTGGTGGGGCCGGTGGTGGGTTCTCTGTGGTTCGTGGTATGTACGTTCGTGGGGGTGAAGTATGCCCACCGGCTGCCCTGGTCGCGCACGGCGCTGGCCATCGGGCCGCTGCTGGGGCTGGGCTTCGCGCTGACTGTGCAACTGCTGCGCATGCTCATGTCCTCGGCGCCCATGTAGGCGGCCCCCATGCCGTCGATGCGGTCCGCGCCCCCGGGGGTGACGCTGCCACACGGCATGACCGGGCAGCGCAAGCGAAGGATGCGCAACGGAGAATGCGGGATGCGGGGCACCAGCCCCGCCCCGGAAGAACGCGGAAACGGCCACCGGGCGGGTAACCGGGGAGGCGGCCATGTTCAGGAAACTGCGCGCCTTGTGGAACGAACTGCGCGAACGGCGCAGGCATTCCCGCGAGATCGCGCCGCGCACCATCCGCGATCTGGCCGCCGAGCTGCGCGAACTGGCCGAGATCGCCGAGCGGGTGGCCCCCGTGGACGCCGAGACGCTGGTGCGTCTGCGGCGCATCCGCCACGAAATGAACGACCTGATGGATCTTACCCGCCGCCCGGAATTCCACCGCATTCCCGCCCAGCGCAGGCTGGACCTGCACAACGGCATCCAGCGCACCCGCGAACAGATCCTGGAATCGGCCCAGGCCGCCCCCACGCCCACCCCGCGCCTGCAATAGCCCGTCCGACGCGGTGACACGCCTCCACGCGCCACTGCCCGGCCCGCACCCTTTGCGCCCTTTGCTGCATTCCCCCACGCGCTCGCTCATCTCTACGGCATCATTCTTGCTGCGGCATGTGCACACCCGTCCGCACGACGGCTTTCCGACATCACCCCGTGCGTCCTTCCCCGGCCCGACAGGGCAACGGCAGGCGCGCGGCCATTCCCGGAGCGTTGTCCATGCCCTTCATGCCCAGCCCGGCATCCCCCGCCGAATGCCCCGCCCCACCTGCCAGATGCGCCATATCCGCCAGATGCGCCCGTCCGTCCCTGCGCCTGCCGCTGCTTGCGCTGTGCCTGCTGCTTCTGCCGCTGGTCATGTCCTGTTCCGGCCCGCCCAAGACCGGAGTGTACATCGACCTTGCCAGCCAGCCCGTCTTCTACATGGACGACTGGGTACGGCGCGGCAACCCTCAGGTCAGCGTGCGCCCGGTCACGCCGCCCAACCGCCCCCTGACCGCGCTGTTCGTGCCCTTCCGGGTCACCCAGCAGATGGAAAAGCCGGGCGTTGTCGGCCTGGAGGTGTCGCGCCAGATATGGCAGGCGTGGCTGTCTGAAAAGGTCTTTCCGGTCATCGAATTCGCGGAAAACGCCACCCCCTACCGGCGCGACCTGGCCATGCAGATGGCCGCCCTGCGCGGGGCACAGTTGCTCATCGGCGGCTACGTGACCCACTATGTCAACGGCGGCACCTCCGGCGATACCAAGCTGTCGGTGTCGCTGGAGATATGGGACGTGAACACCGGCCAGATGATCTGGGCCATGGGGCACGCCGGGGTCATGGAGCATCAGTTCGCCAACGATTTCATCCTGTTCTCCGCCAAGGCGCGCAAGCCAAGCGACCCCATGTGGGCCGTAACCCAGACCGTTTCGTGGGACATGGCGCAGGAAATCAAGCTGTGGATTGACCCGCCTGCGCCCAAGGGCTTGTCCAAGGAGCCCGCGTTCTAGGGCTGTCGGCGTCCATCGCCAATTCTCGCGGGGCGGCCATGCTGGCCGCCCCGCCACCGTTTGGCCTTTTGCCTGCCTCACGTTGTCAAATCCGCGCCCAGCCGCTATCGTGCGGCATGCCGTGCATCCGCCTTCATGCCGCCGTGGCGCGATCCTTCGCCCTTGCTCCGCCGCTGCCGGGCCGGAGGCTGGCACTGACGCTGCTCGCCACGATGTTCCTGACGCTGGCGGGCTGCGCCGTCCCGCGCAACGACGAGCCCCCCGCGCCCGGAACGCCC
>NZ_VRYY01000350.1 GCF_015731765.1 Nitratidesulfovibrio oxamicus | reverse complement strand
CGGGTTCGTCCGCCGGGCAGCGCAGCCGGGGGCCACGCCCGCCCTGGCGCAGGGCCAGCAGCAGGCAAGCCAGATACACGTCCAGATCGCCCTGATCCAGCCACGGTCCCTCACAGGTGACGGCGGCGGAAAGCGCCAGCGGCGTCACCGGGCGCAGGCACTGGCGCCCGGCGCGCAGGTAGGCGGCGGCGAACAGGTCGGATGCCAGGAACAGCGAGGGGATGTGGTCCAGAAAGACGCGCTCGTCGGCAATGCTCCACGCGGGAACACCGCCGGGCGATGCCGGGCGAAAGCCGGAAGGCGAAGGAACCATGTCCGGATCACCCAGGGGAGAGGAATCGAAGGGGGATGATTGCAGCACCAAGGCCTCCCGTGCTGGCCGGGCGGCACGGATACCAAAGCACCCATGACGCATGCCAGAATGCATCCATCGCCCGCGGGAGGCTGCGCGGGGCGGACATGCGACGCTGGCCATGGAGATGACGGACGGCCGGGTGCCTCTTTCCGGCCGTCCGCCCCTCCATTGTGCCGGGCCGCACCCGGTGCGGACCGGCCCCGCGCGCGCCGTTGCGTCAGTCGTCGCGCGCGGAACATGCATGCACTGGCGGCCGCCAGTGCGCAAAGGGCTATGCGTTCACTTGCGCCAGCATGGCGGTAAGGGCGCGCAGGTGGGCGCGTTCTTCCGCAATGCAGGCATCCACCGCCGCCTTTTCCCGGGCGGGCACCAGTTCGCGCATTTCGGTGAAGAACAGCAGGGTGTCCTTCTCGAACTGGATGGCCATGCGCAGGGCGGCGGCATGATCGTCGGCGGCGCCCTTGAGCGCGGTCAGGGTGCCGGCCTGGGTGAACAGCGCGTGCGAATCCAGCAGCGCGTGCAGATATTCCACGTACTCGGCGGCAATGCTCCACGCGGGCAGTTCCACGGGGCCGACGCGGTCGGCCATGGCGCGGAAGGTCGCCTCATGCCTGGCCTCTTCGTCGGCAAGGTGCTGGAACAGCGCCTTGACCTCGGGCTTGGTGGCCATGGCCACGGCCTGATTGTACACGTCCTGGCCGCGCTGCTCGATGCGGATGGCGGCGGCGGTGACGTCTGCGGCGTTGAAGAACTCGGCCATATGCTCTCCGTAGGTCCCCGGCGCGGCGTTTCCGCGCCGGGGGCTTGTGGACTTTCCGAAAGTACTCTCAGTGCTGGCGGGGAGCAGTTATCCCGTCTGCCGGCGCTCCCGCCCGCAAGGCAGGATTTTGTTCGCTGGCAAGGAAACCAAGCCCGCCAGGCGGGAGCATACTCTTCTCGTATTCGACCGCATGGCGGGCGCCGGTTGACGCAGCCAGCGGGCAAAAGCCAACTTGCGGTTAGAGTTCGTTGGGCAAGTCGCGCAGCTCCGCATACGTAAACACCGGCCCATCCACGCACACGTATTTCGTGCCGATGTTGCAGCGCCCGCAGATGCCGATGCCGCACTTCATGCGCCGTTCCAGCGTGGTGTAGATCTGCTCGTCGGCGAAGTGCAGTTTCTTCAGCGCCTCCACCGTGAACTTGATCATGATGGGCGGGCCGCACAGTACGGCCACGCTGTTCGCATTGGACGGGGCCAGGTCCAGCAGCACGTGGGGAATCAGCCCCGCGCGGTGCGGCCAGTCTTCCGGGGCCTGGTCCACGGTCAGCGTGGTCTGCATGTCGGAGCGGCCCAGCCATTCCTGCACATCGTCGCGGAAGGCCATGTCATTGGGCGTACGCGCGCCGTACAGCAGCGTGATGTTGCCGTAGTCGGCGCGGTTGTCCAGCATGTACAGCAGCAGCGTGCGCAGCGGGGCCATGCCGATGCCCCCGCCCACGAACACGATGTCCTTGCCGCGCATGTCCTCGATCGGAAACCAGTTGCCCAGCGGGGCGCGCACGCCCACCTTGTCGCCGGGCTTCAGCCCGTGCAGGGCGGCGGTCACCTCGCCCGCGCGCATGATGCTGAACTGCAGGTAGTCCATGCGGGTGGGCGGCGAGTTGATGACGAAGGTGGATTCGCCCACGCCGAACAGCGAAAGCTGGCCCACCTGGCCGGGGTTGAAACGGAAGGCCTCCATGCGCGCCGGGTCGTCGATGCGCACGCGCAGGGTCTTGATGGCCGGGGTTTCCTGCACGGTTTCCAGCACGGTGGCCACGTCGGGCAGATAGGGATTGTCGGTGAACCCCGTGCCCAGGGTAGTGGCGTGCGCGCCCGCTTGCGGGGTGATGGCATCAGGCATTGGGGGTCTCCTCATTGGCTTCGGTGGCGCGCACCACCATCTCGCGGATGTCCACGGATACCGGGCAACCGGTGATGCAGCGACCGCAGCCGTTGCACGACACCACGCCCTCGTGCAGTTGCGGATAGTACGAGAACTTGTGGCCCACGCGGTTGCGCAGGCGCAGGGCCTTGCCCATGCGCGGGTTGTGGCCGCTGGCCTCTCGGGTGAACAGCGAGGACATGCAGTTGTCCCAGCTGCGCAACCGCCTGCCGCGCATGCCGTCGCCGCCGTCGTTCTCGTCGGTGATGTTGAAGCAGTAGCAGGTGGGGCACAGATAGGTGCACGCCCCGCAGGACAGGCACTTGTCCGACATGTCGCGCCAGAAGTCGGTATCGGGGAAGCGCTCCAGCAGCCGCGCGGGCGTGGAGGACAGGTCCGGGGCCGGGCTTTGCGCGTCCAGCGCCGCCTTGGTGGCCGCATGCACGGCCTGTGCGGCGTCCGCACGGGCGGCGTCTGCCTC
>NZ_VRYY01000349.1 GCF_015731765.1 Nitratidesulfovibrio oxamicus | reverse complement strand
GGCGGTCGAGGGTGATGGTCACCCGTTCGCGGTCGGGCAGGCCGCTCCATTGCCACGAGGCCGCATGCGCGGCCGTGGCGGGCGGCCCGGCAAGGGCCGCGATGAGGAGCAGCCGGGCAAGACCGGCGGCGGTGGGTCGTTTCACGCAAGAATCCTGTGCATGTACGCGTACGTGTGCGCGGGCGGAAACGCGCCAGTGGCCCGGCGTGGGCGTTGTTGCGGATGCCGTGCCCCGTGTGCGGCGGGAAAAAACCGACACGGGCACTTGTTCGTAGCAAAAAGCGTGCAGCGGCGGATGGCTGCGTGTGTCCGGCCCGCCGCGCGAGCCTTCGTCGCCGGGCGCACGCCGCGATTACGAGTCGGCGCGTTTCTTCTTCAGCTTCTCGATGAGCGTGGTGCGCTTGATGCCCAGGATTTCCGCCGCCTGGTTCTTCACGCCCTCGGCCATGGTCAGGGCCTCGTCCAGCAGGCGTTCTTCCACCATGTCCAGAAAATCCTTCAGGTTCATGCCCTTGTCGCGCAGGTCGGTAATGGTGGGCCAGCTGAAGCCTGCGGGCATGCCGCCGGATGCGGCGTCCGCGGCCACGGGCAGCGGATCGGGCGGGGTCGGCTCCGGCAGCGAGACGATGTCGCCCACCTCGTCCAGTATCTTGCGGGGCAGGTCGGCGGGGGGCACCACGTCGTCGTCGGCGAGGATGCTGAGCCGCTCCATGAAGTTTTCCAGTTCGCGCACGTTGCCCGGCCACGAATAGGCGGCCAGCACCTTGCGCGTGTCGGGCGCCAGCGCCAGGCAGCGGCGGCCCTTGCGTTCGCAGAAGCGGCGCATGAAATGTTCGGCCAGCACCAGGATGTCGCCGCCGCGCTCGCGCAGGGCGGGCAGGTGCAGGGGAATGACGTTGAGGCGGTAGTACAGGTCTTCTCGGAAGCGCCCGGCGGCCACCTCGCGCTCGAGGTCGCGGTTGGTGGCGGCCACGATGCGCACGTCCACCTTCTTCACGCCCGCGCCGCCCACGCGCTCGATTTCCTTCTCTTGCAGCACGCGCAGGATCTTGACCTGCAGCGTCAGGTCCATCTCGCCGATTTCGTCCAGGAAGATGGTGCCGCCGTCGGCCAGTTCAAACCTGCCGGGCCGCGAACGGATGGCGTGGGTGAAGGCGCCCTTTTCGTGGCCGAAGAGCTCCGATTCCAGAAGTTCCTTGGGAATGGCCCCGCAGTTGATGGGCACGAAGGGCATGGACCGGCGCTGGCTGTTGGAGTGCAGCGCGCGCACCAGAAGTTCCTTGCCGGTGCCCGATTCACCCGTGACCAGCACGGTGCTGTCGGTGGGGGCCACTTTGGCCAGAATGCGAAAAACGTCCCTGAGCGATGTGCTTTGGCCGATGATGCCGCTGGTGTCGAGATCCATTCCCTCTCCCGGAAGGCACGCTGAATGTGTCCCGCTTCCCCCCGTGCCACCCCGATGCGCGCCCGGCCCCGGTCTGCTTTCCGGACATACCTCCGGAAAGGATACCCGGGCACGCAACGCGTGCGGCCCGAAACACCCGACGCTCCGGCGTTCATGCCCTGGAGCACGGGCGGCATGGCACGTCTGGCTCCATCAGTGTCAATTCGCTGACGCGAAGTCAAGTATAGGGGCGAAAAAAGCGGTCTCCCTGCGCCGGTGCGGGATAAGCGCCGTCCAGCATCATCATGCCGCCATGCGGGTGCGGCGTTGCGTGCGGCTGCGCACGCAGGCACCGCCGCAGGGGACGCCGGTACCCGCCAGTACGCGACAGTCCGCATACGGGAGCACCCGGTGGGGGGTGCGCAGGCCGGGCAGGCGGCGACAGGCTGTGATGGCAGACGCACCGACGCGGTGCACAGGACGGGGCGGTATCCGGCAGGTGCGTACCTTGTCCGCATGGCCGCACCGCCGTATGGTTGAGGAAGCCATACCCATCGACAATCGTGGCGGAGCCTTCGGCGTCGACCGGATTCTGCCCGGGGCTGCCAAGGCCTGCCTGCATCAGCCAACGTTTTCCCCTGTCTGCCAAGGTCCGGCGGTCACGGGTCCGCCTGGGAGTTTTCAGTGCTCGACATTCTTTCCGCCCTGGTCCCGGTGTTCGGCATCATCGTGCTGGGCATGTGCGTGGAGCGCATGGGCAGCCTGCCCAAGGGCACGCCCGCCGCCCTGAACCAGTTCGTGTTCCGGGTTTCGCTGCCCGCGCTGCTGTTCCACGCCGTGGCCCGCAAGACGCCGGAAGAACTGGCCCGCGGCGGCTTTGCCGCGGGCACGGTGGCGGGCATGCTGCTGGCCTTTGCGCTGGGCTACCTGCTGTGTTCGCGCGGGGGGCGGCGCCATGGCCCGGAGGTGGCCGTGCTGGCCCAGGCCGCCAGCTTTCCCAACAGCGCCTTTCTGGGGTTGCCCATCGTGACCTCGCTGCTGCCCGGCAATGACGACGCGGTGCTGGCCGGGGGCATGGTCTCCGTGCTGTGTCTTGCGGTGCTGCTGGTGACCATGGCCCGGCTGGAGGCCATTGGCAGGGGGGGCGGCCTGTCGTGGCGGGTACTGCGCCAGGTGGCGGCGGCCCTTGGGCGCAATCCCATTTTGCTGGCCTCGGTGGCCGGGGTGGCGGCAAGCCTTTCCGGGCTGGGGCTGGCCCGCCCCGTGGCCGCCATGGCTTCCATGCTGGGGGCCACCGCATCGCCGTGCGCGCTGTTCGGCATCGGCATGGTGCTGGCCGCGCAGCTGACGGCGGAAGGCGCGG
>NZ_VRYY01000348.1 GCF_015731765.1 Nitratidesulfovibrio oxamicus | reverse complement strand
CCGCGCGGGCATCTGCTTCGACGCCGGGCACTGGCACAGCTTCGCGGGCGGCGCGCAGCGGCGCGACATGCGGCGCTGGCTGGACGCCTTTGCCCCGCGCCTTGCCCACCTGCACCTGCATGACAACGACGGCAGCGATGACCAGCATCTGGGCCTGGGCACCGGGTCCATTCCGCTGGACGACCTGTTCGGCGGCCTTATCGCACGCGGGCTGCACCCCACCGCAACCATGGAACCGCACGACGAGGCGTCGTTTGCCGTGTCCCGCGCCTGGCTGGCCGCGCGCAAACACTACGCGGACGTGCTGACGGCCCCGAACGCTTGCGCCGACGCTCCGGCAAAGGATCCTGCCGCAACGCCTGCTGCCTGACGCCGCGCCTGGTGCGCGGAGAACTGCCCGCCGCGCCTGTTTCCGTCCCCTGCCTGTTTCGCAAATGAAGCGCGCCGCCCGGTACCTGCCGGACGGCGCGCTGTTCATTGTGGCGGCATGGAAGCGGAAGGCGACTGGCGGACGGCCCTGCCCGCGTCGCCTATTCCCTGCCCGCACCGCCGATGCCCAGTCGGCGCAATATCTTCTGCAACGACACCCGCTCCAGCCCGGAGATGCGCGCCGCCTCGGAGATGTTGCCCTCGGTGCGTTCCAGCAGCCGTTCCACGTAGCGCCGGGTGAATTCGTCCACCACGTGGGCCTTGGCGTCCTTGTACGGGGTAAGCGTTGGCTCGGTCACGGGCGCGGCGCAGTCGGCGGGGCCGTCCACCAGCCGCAGGTGGGACATTTCCACCGTGGGGCCGGGACAGAACACCGCCAGCCGCCGCACGAAGTTCTGCAACTCCCGCACGTTGCCCGGCCATTCTCGCCCGCACAGGCAGGCCATGGCCTCTGGCGACAGGCGTTTTGGGGCTATCTGCATCTCGCGGCAGGTCTGGGCCAGAAAATGGTCGGCCAGCAGGGGGATGTCGTCGGTGCGGTCGCGCAGGGGCGGGGTGTGGATGGTCAGCACGTTGAGCCGGTAGAACAGGTCTTCCCGGAATTCCCCGCTCTTGATGCGCGCCTCCAGCGCCTGGTTGGTGGAGGCGATGATGCGCACGTCCACCTTCACCGTGCCGCTGGAGCCCACGGGGCGTATCTCGTGTTCCTGCAACACCCGCAGCAGCTTGGTCTGGATGCCGGGCGAGATGTCTCCGATTTCGTCGAGCACGATGGTGCCCCCGGCGGCGGACATGAACAGCCCCTTGCGCGAACGTTCCGCCCCGGTGAAGGCCCCCTTCACGTGGCCGAACAGTTCGCTTTCCAGCAACTGGTCCGGAATGGCCGGGCAGTGCACGCTGACGAGGGGCCGCTGAGCCCTGCCGGACAGGGTGTGGATGGACGCGGCCACCAGTTCCTTGCCGGTGCCCGATTCGCCGCGCACCAGCACGGTGTAGTCCGATGCGGCCACCGCCGCGATGGTTTCCTTCAGCCTGCGCATGGCCGGGGTTTCGCCTATCAGCGTGCGCTCCAGCCCCGTGCGCGACATTTCCTCGCGCAGTTGGCGGTTTTCGCGCAGCAGGCGGCAGCGTTCCAGCCCCTTGGTCACGGCGCGGTACAGGTCTTCGCGGCGCACCGGCTTGGTCAGGAAGTCGTAGGCCCCGTTCTTGAGCGCCGTCACCGCCGTCTCGATGGTGCCGTGCGCGGTAAGCAGGATGACGCTGGGGGTGGCGTCCTGGGTCTGGGCGTGGGCCATCAGTTCCAGCCCGTCCATGTCGGGCATGCGCAGGTCGGTCAGCAGCACGGCGGGGTCGCTGCGGCCCAGCAGGTCCAGCCCGGCCTTGCCGCTGGTGGCCACCAGCACCTCGGCATCGGGAAAGCCCGCGCGCAACAGCCGGGCCAGGCCGTTGGCGAAGTCCGCCTCGTCGTCCACCACCAGGATGGTCTCGTGGGGCGTGGTCATGCGTCGTGCTCCGTAAGCGGGGCCGGGTGCTCCCGGTCCGCCGCAGGCAGGTGAAGGGTGAATACCGCGCCGCGCGCCAGTTCCGCCATGTCTGGCAGCTTTGGCGCATCCGTCGTTTCGGCGCGTTCGGCTGGCAGTTCCGGGGCGTCGGGGCCGTCCGTACCGTCGGGGCCGTGTGAGCCGGTTCCGATGGCCGGGGCGGATTGGGCGGCCTCGGAAAACAGGGAGGCCAGGTCGATCCGGCAGCACAGGCCGCCCAGTGAGGCGGGGGTCAGGTCCGCAGGGGTCAGGTTGCGCGCCTCGATGCGCCCGCCCATGTCCCGCATGATGCCGAAGACCACGGCCAGGCCCAGCCCCGTGCCGCGTCCGGCGGCCTTGGTGGTGAAGAATGGGTCGAACAGGCGGGGCAGGTGGTCTTCCGGGATGCCGGGGCCGTTGTCGATGACGTGCACCACCACCTCGCCCTCTTCGGGCAGGCTGCGCGCGGACAGCACCACCAGGCCGTGCCGCCGGGAAAGCGGGGGGGCGGCATGCGGCATGGCGTCGGCGTCGCTTGCACTGCCCGCAAGTCCGGTCGGTTCAGGGGGGCACGCGCGGCCCTCGTCACCCGCCCCGCGCAGGGCCGGATCGTTGTGGATGATCGGCCCGTCGGTTTCCACGGCGTCCAGCGCGTTGAGCAGCAGGTTGGTGAGAATCTGTTCCAGCCCGTTGCGGTCGGCCAGCACCGGCGGCAGCGGGGTGCAGCCCGTGCCGCTGGCTGTTGTCCCGTCCTGCGGCACGCCCTGCGGCATGTCCTGCAACACATCGGGCACGATGCGCGCCCGCGCGGCCCGC
>NZ_VRYY01000347.1 GCF_015731765.1 Nitratidesulfovibrio oxamicus | reverse complement strand
CACCGCCGCCGGAGCCGTGCCGCAGGGCCGCAGCCACGCCGAGCACATTGCCCGCACCGCCGCCCTTGCCGACGAAGCGGAAGGCCCTGCCGCCGTGCTGGTCAGCGTGTCCACGGCCCCCCGCGCCCTGCAGGAACTGAATCTGACCGAACTGACAGAACTGGCCCGCACCGCCGGGGTGCGCTGCGCGGGCACCCTGATCCAGCGCGTGCCCTCGCTGAACCCAAAGTTCATCCTGGGCAAGGGCAAGCTGGCCGAACTGGAGGTGCTGGCCCTGCAGGGCAACGCCACCATGATCATCTTCGACGGTGAACTTTCACCGGCCCAGTTGCGCAACCTGGCCGACCTGACCGAGCGCAAGGTGCTGGACCGCACCCAGCTGATCCTGGACATCTTTGCCCAGCACGCCACCACCCGCGCGGGCAAGTTGCAGGTGGAGATGGCCCAGCTGAAGTACACCCAGCCCCGGCTGGTGGGGAAAAACCGCGCCATGGACCGGCTGATGGGCGGCATTGGCGGGCGCGGCCCCGGCGAAACCAAGCTGGAAACCGACCGTCGCCGCATCCGAGACCGCATCGGGCGCATCAAGGACGAACTGGAATCGCTGCGCCGCCAGCGCGCCTATGCCCGCGCCCGGCGAGCCAAGCAGCGGGTGCCGCTGGCCTCGCTGGTGGGCTACACCAACGCGGGCAAGTCCACCCTGCTCAACGCCCTGACCAACAGCGCGGTGCTGGCCGAAAACAAGCTGTTCGCCACGCTGGACCCCACCACCCGCCGCCTGCGCTTTCCGCACGAGCGCGAACTGATCCTGGCCGACACCGTCGGCTTCATCCGCAACCTGCCCAAGGAACTGCTGGAAGCCTTCCGCGCCACGCTGGAGGAACTGGAGGCGGCGGACCTGCTGATCCACGTGGCCGACGCGGGCCACCCCGAACTGGACCGCCAGTTGGGCGCGGTGGACACCATCCTCACCGACATGGAACTGCACGAAGTGCCACGCCTGCTGGTGCTGAACAAGTGGGACACCCTGGACGAGGAAGCGCGCGAGGCCCTGCGCGCCGTGCACCCAGACGCCATCACCCTGTCCGCCGCCACGCGGCAGGGGCTGGACGAACTGGTGGCGTCCATTGCCGCCCGCATCGACTGGGAACGCGACCTGCGCCCCTGCGGCAAACGCACGGGCAAGGACGGCGGCGAGGGTGACGGAAACGAGTGCCCGTCGGTCGATGGGGACGACGGTGACGCCGGGGACTGCCCGGATGATGCGGGCACAGGCGAAGCGGACACAGATGACGCGGACGCCGGGTACGACTGGCCGGAAATGGAATCGGACCGGCGGAACTGACGCACGCCGCGTTGGCCGCCGCCGCGCTCTCCCGCGCCCCGCAGGCGAACCACGGGATATGGCACCGGGCGCCCGACGGCTCGCACGACTGGCGTACCCCCGGGCGCACAACCGGACACGCGATGGGGGCGACGAGACACAACAAGACACGCTACCAGGGCTCGCGCCAAACACCGCGCAACCCTGCATCGTGCGAGCGCACAATTTCATGTGACGATGCACTACCGCAACATGGCGCTCAATACTTCGGATTCATTGGCTATCTTTTTTTCATAAAAAATGCCCTTTCTTTTCGGAATATTGCAACAGCAACACGGGGGCACTGCAACATGGCAACATGCGCATATCCAACTCCATCAATGGATGCGCCATGTTGCGCAGTCAAGAAACACGACATCATAACGCCGCAATAGTGCCGCCGCGTCGCCACACCCCCTTTACAGCCGACACGCGCAGGGCTAGGGTTTAATCACCGGCGAAAGAGATCGACCTAGCCAGTGGGTCGGCATCCCGCCGGAGTACACAGCAACGCCGAGGGCGTTGCGAGGTCCGCAACCAGTGCACAGAGTGCTCGCAGCCTGAGACCAAACCAGGCGGAGCCCAGCCGAGCCACGGCACGACGCACGGAACGCGACAGGGGCCAGAAGCGAAGGAACGCCATCGGAGGACTGTTCTGGCAGAGATTTACCCCCATAACGGCAAAGAGAGTTGCCCCCAATGAATAGGGACACGGAAGATAATCCCTAACAGGCGTGCAGCAGAGATCCCGGCGCAGAGCGCGGAATCTCCCGGATATCCGGAGCGGCACGCCTTTCTTTTTGCCGTTTTCCGGCTGGCGCGCCCGGCATGCTCAGCCCCATAGCGGCCCTTGCGCCGCCCCCCTCGCCACCCGATTACCCGGCCATTCGCCGTCGCCCACGTTCACTGTCCCCGCCCATCGCCCCGCCAGACGCTTCCCCGTGCCGCAGCCCATTCTGCCGCAGCCCCTGCCAACTCAGCCTCCCCTCCGCCCCATCCCCCCAATCCCCCTGCAGTTTCCGCGTGCGCACCGCCACCTGCAGCCTCCGCCCACACTTTTCTTTGCACCGGCCTTGCAGTAAGCACACGCAGACCTTGCCACGCGGCGCGAAAGCGCCTAAATCATACCCAGACGGTAGGCAATAACCCCACTCGCGTGGGGTATTTCACGCCGTCGCCCCGACGTTACGGCGTCACCCCCGGCTGCATGGCAGCGCCACAACGGGCCCATTGCACGCAGCCATCTTGACGACCGCCCGCGCCTGGGGCAGTGCAACCCCTTGCGGGGCCGAACTTTTCCGGCCATTCCGTACCGCGTCGCCGCAGCTGCCGCATGTTCCGGCCAGCCCGGCGCACCCGCGAAAGCCCGAACAGACGCGCGACCCCGTGCCGCGCGCCGCACCCC
>NZ_VRYY01000346.1 GCF_015731765.1 Nitratidesulfovibrio oxamicus | reverse complement strand
CCGCGCTGGCTGCTGGGCCGAACATGGGGAGACGACGCCGTGCACCTGCGGCTGGAGGGCCGCATCGCCCCGGATGTTGCCGACGCGCTGCGCGCCGCCGGGCACCCCGTGCGCATGGTGGGCGACCACGATCCGGTCATGGGCCATGCCGGGGCCATCGTGCGCCATCCGGACGGCACGTTGGAAGGTGCAGCCGACCCGCGTGGCGACGGCTGCGTGGCCGCGTGGTGATGCTCAGGCCACTCCCAGATTCTCGCACACGTTGACCACCAGTTGTTCCGGCGTTCTTCCGTCCGGCAGCAGAAAATGCAGCACGCCCATGCACAGGGTTTCCAGTTCCAGCGCCTCGCGGCAGAACTTTTCGCCCGCCTCGCCGGAAAGCCCCAACTCCGCGGCCAGCCGCACCGGGTTGGTCATCATGTAGAACACCCGGGCCCCATCGCGCAGGCATGCGCGCAGGTGTTCGTCACGCACGGCGGAAACGGGCGCCGCAAGCACCAGTCCGGTGCGGCAACACAGTTCCGTCACCACCTCGTGCGCGGCGTCGTCATCCGGCGTGGCCGCCTGCATGCCGAAACGTTGCGCCACCAGTTCCGCCAGTTGCCGCCTGCCGCTGCCCGGCAGCCCCAGGATCACGATGCGCTCCGCCTCAGGGGTGAAGGGGGGCCTGCGCCCCGCGCGCGACACCGTCATGGTCGCGCCGGCATCTCCCACGTCCTGCTTGCGCATGACGAACCCGGAGGTATCGAACCTGTCCTTTCCCGCGCTTCCGCTCATTCCGCACTCCTGCCTGAATGTATCATGTTGATTTTGACGCTTCTTTGATTAACACTATCCAACACTCACAGAGCCAGACACACTCGTTTCACACCGGGGCCGCATTCCGTCCGCGCGGCGTTCTTGCGTGGCGCCGTCTTGCGGTCCCCATCAGCCTTGGGGGACTCCATGTTCCAGCGAATGCGTTTCAGCACCAAATTCTACCTGGGCAGCGCCGCCATCGTGACAAGCACCGTGGCCTTCATGGCCATCGTGCTCACCATCGTCGTGCGGGGCGACCTGGTGGACCTCGGGCAGCTCAACCTGAAGTCCGCCACGGACAATCTTGTCTCCACCATCGAGATGCAGCACGCCATCACGCAGGAAAAGGTCACCTCCGACCTTGCGCTGTTCGAATCGCAACTGCTGGCCGATGGCCCGCTGAGGTTGCGCAAGAACGACGTGCAAAAGGCCGACGTGGTCAACCAGGTCACCAGACAGAAGGAAACGGTCGAAATGCCCGGCCTGTTCCAGTATTCCCTGCTTGGCCGCAAACCCATGCGCGACAACAACGAGGTGGTGGACCGCGTGCAGCAGATGGCGGGCGGCGCCGCCACCCTGTTCCAGGTGCTGCCCGGCAAGCTGGTGCGCATTGCCACCAACGTGCGCACGGCGGACGGACAGCGCGCCGTGGGAACCTACATTCCGGAAGACAGCCCCGTCTACAAGGCTGTCATGGCAGGCCATACCTACACGGGCCGCGCCTTCGTGGTGAACGACTGGTACATCACCGCCTACAGGCCCGTGCGTGACGAGGACGGTGCCATCATCGCCGTCCTCTTCGTGGGCCGCCCCATCCGCACACCACAACTTGTCGAAATGATGGACAAGGTGCGCGTGGCGGGTGCGGGCTACGCTTTCGTCTACGATGCCTCGGGCATGATTCTCCACCATCCCGCGCTGCGCGGCAAGACGCTGGAAGAAGCGGGCATCGCCCCGTTCTTCAAGGACGTGAAGGACGGCCCCGTGGAATACACCATGGACGGCGTGCCCATGCGCGCCTACGTGCGCCATTTCGAACCGTGGGACTGGCGCGTGGCAGTGCGCATGACCCGCACGGAAATGGTGCACGGGCTGGATGCGCACCTCTTGCAGAGCGCCGCCGCCATCGCCGTGGTGTCGCTGGGCGTGGCCCTGGTCTTCGTGTTCGGGCTGCTGCGCACCGTGTCGCGCCCGCTGGGCACCCTGCGCCGCTTCACGGCGGAAGTGGCCAAGGGCAACTACGACGCGGCCATCGACTACCTGGCCGACGACGACATCGGCCGCACCATCGGCGGCGTGCGGGCCATGGTGGCCGAGATCAAGCACCGCCTGGGCTTTTCCAACGGCATCCTGCACGGCATGACCATGCCAAGCTACGTGGTGGATACCGATGGCCGCATCAGCTACGTGAACCAGGCCATGCTGGACCTGCTGGGCGTTTCCGGCACGCCGGACGAACACCTGGGCAGCGATGTGGCCCTGTTCTTCTACGGCGAGGCCGGGCGCGATACCGTGGTTGGCCGCTGCATGCGTGAACGCCGGGCCATCCTGAACGCGGAACTGACCCTGTCCCGCCGCACCGGCGGCACCGTGCACACCCGGCTGGACACCGCCCCCCTGCTGGATCTGGACGGCAACCTCATCGGCGCGTTCTCCATCTTCGCCGACCTGACGGACATCAAGGCCCACCAGCAGGAGATGGAGGCCAAGAACACCCTTATCAGCGAGGTGGCCGCCGAGGCGGACCGCATCTCGCAGGTGGTGGCAGAGGCAGCCGCAGGGCTTGCCCGTCAGGTGGAACGGGCCGAACGCGGGGCCGACGTGCAGAAGGCCCGCGCTGGTGAGGCCGCCAGTGCCATGGACCAGATGAACGCATCGGTGGTCGAGGTGGCCCGCGCCGCCGAAGAGGCCGCCGCCAGCGCCGACGAGGCCCGCGCCAAGGCCGAGGACGGCGCATCCATCACCCGCGAGTCCGTG
>NZ_VRYY01000345.1 GCF_015731765.1 Nitratidesulfovibrio oxamicus | reverse complement strand
GCCCGCCGTGGCGCGCACGGCGGCAACGCAGGCCTCGGTACGGTCCTTCAGCTGGGCGGCGTGCTGCGTGGCGGCCTGGGCCGTGGCCTGTTCGGCGGCCTCGCGGGTGATGGACGCCAGCACTTCCGGGTGCTGGGCGGCAAGGGTCGCCTTGTCCATGGTTGTCTCCTTTGCAAGGGTTGCGATGGCCGTTTCCAGGTCGGCCACTATGGCGGTGACGAGGCCCTGCGGGGCTGCGGACGCGATGAAGATTTGCCCATCGGCCCACGTGCCCAGGGCCGCGACGTCCAGCCCCATGCCGGACGCCACCCCGTCGGTGAAATGTTGGTACAGGGTATCCAGTCGCGCCTGGATGTAGGCGCGCTCTTGGTCGGTGAGCGGGTTGTCTTCGTTGCCAACGGCCTTCCACTTGCCTGCGGTAAGGTAGGCGTAGGAGACGCCCATCTTTTCGTTCCATCCCGCCCAGTTCGGCAGCACACTGATGATGCCGATGGACCCGACAGACGCCGTGGCCGGGGCAAACACCCGCCCGGTGGATGCGCCAAGCGAGTATGCGGCGCTGGCCATGGTGCCGTTGGCGTAGGCCGCCATGGGCTTGCCCGCTGCCTTGCCCGCGCTGGCGGTGAAATCGGACAGCTCCTTCATGCCGGCCACGGTGCCGCCGGGGCTGTTGATGTCCAGCAGCACCGCGCCCACGGCGTTGTCCGCCAGGGCGGCGGCAATGGCAGGGCGAATCTGGTCGAGCATGCCGGTTGCCACCAGCTCGCCCCAATAGGTGCGCACGGCGAATTGCGACAGCACGCCCCGGATGGAGATGACGGCAACGCCGTTGACCACCGCGTACGGCTTGTCCCGCAGCACTTCGCCCCCCAGGGCGAAGGCGGCGTGCGGGGTAAACCCTCCGGCGGGTGGCAAGGCGGACCCGCCGGAAGGTTCGTGCCGCGCCAGCTTGTCGGGGGGGCTGGCGGGCCGGGAAAGGACCATGCCGCGCACGTGCGACAGGAACGGGGCAAGGGCGTCGGGCTGGATGGCCCACAGGCGTTCGGCAAACAGGCTATTGGGCATGGCCCTGCTCCTGCGTTTGGGCGGGGGGATCGGAAGGATACGGCCCGCGCTGGGCGGTTGCCCCGGTGCGCGAGTTGATGCGTTCGGCCAGCTCCGGCGCAAGGCGGTGCAGCATGCGGTCTTCGTGGCCGCGCAGGGTCCAGACGTCTTCGACGTCCAGGCCGCGTTCGCCCAGGATTTCGCTGTATGTGGCAAGCCCGTTGTCCAGCATGGTGATGGCCGCATCGGCTTCCTTCACCGGATCCACGTAGCCGCGACCGGGGCCGATCCAGTTGGCCGCCGTCCAAAGGGGCAAAGCCTCGTAAAAGCCGGGGGCGTTGCGGGGCAGCTTGATGTGCCCGCGCAGAAAGGCTTCCTCTTGGACCATGCGCCACAGAGGGTGGCAGTACCGGCGGGCCTGCCACTGGCGCCACATCATGTACACGCGCCACGCTTCCAGCAGGGCGGCGCGGGCGGAGCTGTAGTTGGTCTTGGAAAAGTCTTTCAGTACGGCTTCGTACGGCAGGCCCGCCGAAGCGCCCATGGCGCGCACGATGAACGTGACGAAGCTGGACCAGTTTGCGCCGGGCCTGTCGCTGGAAAGGACTTTGGCGTCTTCGCCTTCGTTGGCGTAGAGGACCTGACCGGGCGCGTAGGCTTGATGGTAAACCGGTGCCTGTCCGTCACCCTGCCCGCCTTGCGGACCCTGCACGCCCCCGCCGTTGCGGAAGAAGGCATCCATGTCGTCGGTGCTGCCGCCCTTGCGCCCGCTGGTGAACACCAGCGGGAACGACGCGGCAACGATCTGGCCTATGAGTTCATACTCCAGGCTGTCTGCCAGGTGGCGGAACAGCTTCAGCGCGGGGGTAATGACCGGCTCTCCCCGGTACTGCTCCTCGCTCGTGTGGCGGAAGCAGTGGAACAGACCCACACGGTGGCCGACGCGATAGGGAATGCGCCGGAACGAACCGGACCCCAAGGCATCCCACCCGTGCATGCCGGTGAACAGGCTGGGGTCAGGCTCCGCGATCCAGCCCGCGAAGCTGCGCCCGTGGACGTCCAGTTCCACACCGTCGCGAAAGTTGGACTGGCCCCGCTTGTCTGCGGGGGTGCACATTCGTTGCGGGTGCACCGGCTGGATGCGCAGGCCAAGGAAGCCGCCATCACTGGCCGGATCCACCATCACCGGCACATGCACCATTTCGCCATGCACCAGGGCGGAATGCATGCCCATGTACTGCAATTCCGAGAATGGCTGGCCATCGTACCCGGCCCGCTCGGACCAGAGCCACCAGGCATCCTCCATGGCGTTGCCGATCTCACGGGCCAGATCTTCGTCAATTCCCAGCATATTTGCCGGGATTACGCTGGACGGCATGAGGCCGTTGGCACCCACGGCATTGAGCGTGATGTTGCTGACAAGGGACGAGGCAGCCCAGTCGTTGGCGGTCAGGTCCTCGCTACGGGTGGCGGCAACCTGGCGCTCTCGCCACATTGCGGCGGGCGCCGGGCGGCCTGGCAGGTAATTGGACAACGTCCCCCGGAAGGATCCGGCATCGCGCGAGACGCGCGGCACCACGCCCGGAACCAGCGGACCTTCTGCGCGCATGGCGGGCATTTGGCCTGCCATCTGGCGCGCACGGCGCATGTTGGCGTGGGGGATGGGGCGCGCGGCGCGGGGCATGGGCTACCACCGCCCCCGCAGGATGATGGGCCGCACGGCCACGGCGCCGGG
>NZ_VRYY01000344.1 GCF_015731765.1 Nitratidesulfovibrio oxamicus | reverse complement strand
CGTCGTTCAGCCCGCGCGGCAGCGCCGCCACGAAGGCCGGGCAGAAGCCGTCCAGCCATGCGTCGTCGTCGGCCAGCACATGGGCCACCACGGGCAGGCGCACGGTGTACAGTTCGCGCCTGGTGCGCTGGACCGGGGGCTCGGCTTTCACCTCGCGCCGCCGGTCCAGCACGCGCCCGGTGCGGGCGAATGTTTCCGTCAGGTACTGCACCTCCACGCGGGGTCGGGGCAGCGTGGCATTGTCCTTCGCGCTCTGGCCGGTCACCCGGTCGGCGGGCAGCCCGGCGGCTTCCGCCGCCTGCCGGATCACCTCGTGCGCCAGCGTTCTCATCTCTTTCCTCCGAACGCGGCGGCGATGTGGTTGGCCAGCAGGTCGCCCACTTCGGCCCTGTCCTCGGCGGAAATGCCGATGAACGGGCGGGCGGGCATGGTCACGGCATGGTTGCGCCCGGTCTGGCCGCCTTTCTGGTGGATGGCCGCGTATTCCACCGACGTGCCAACCAGAACCGCGTCGGTCGTGGTGGCGTAGCCGATGGAGTTGCGCAGCCGGGTGGTATCCACCAGCGTCACGCCGCCTTCCTGCTGCGCACGCGCGGAAGGATTCCACGGGTCGCCTTCCGGGCTTTCCCCGTCCCGGAACCGCTTGACCGTGGACGACACCAGGGTTTCGCCCACGGACCGGAGCAGCCCGCGCCGGTCGGCAAGGCTGCGCGCCGCGCCGCCCACCACCCGGTCCAGTCCGCCCCAGTTCAGGGTCACGCCGGTCTTGCCCATCAGAACCTCCTGAGATCGAACAGCGGGGGCCGGGTGACCACGGCCACGCTGGCTTCCTCGCGGTCGGGGTTCAGTTCCACCGCCGGGGGCGGCAGCTTCAGCCGCCCGTCCACAAGGTCGTTCAGCATGGTGGTCACGTGCTTCCACTGCCGTTGCAGCGGAATCCATTCGTTGTCCGTGCTGCCCTCGGTATCCACCAGCGAGGTGATGGCCTGCACGATGCGGTAGGCCGCGATCACCGAGGTGATGTAGCGCAGCAGGTCCGGCACCTTCGGCAGCGGGGTGGCGTAGCGCCACACCAGCATGCCCGTGACCTCTCTGGACACGGCGGCGATGGTGCGCTCCACGATGCCGGGGTTCTTCGCCTCGGCCACGGCCACGTAGTCGGCCAACAACAGGTCTGTGATGTGCTCGCGGGTGCAGTATTCCATGGCCGTTCCGGGTGTTTCAGACTGGTTTCAGACTGGTGTGAGGGTCTGGCGCGGGCCTGTGTTCGATCATCGTCTTTCCGGCGGGCGGGAAGCCCCGCACGCCTAGGCCACCACGATGGCCTTGCAGATGGTCTTGGGGTTCCTCGCAGGAAGGGGTTTGGACTGGGCGATGAGACGGAAGCCCGAATCGCCGGGCAGCGGCTCCGGCACCACGTAGAACGGCGTGGCCGCGTTGGCCGCGCTGATGGAGTCGATGGCGCAGTACCAGACCTTGCCGGGCGCGTCGGTGGCGTAGGCCACCAGCGCCTTGGGTTCCAGCTTGTTGGTCCACTGGCCGGTGATGGGATGGGGGTAGGCTTCATCCATGAGGGTGACGGGAAAGCCGCCGATGACCAGCTTGCCCTGCTCCTGGCCGATTTCCACGCGCAGGCCCTGCCCGCTGTCGGCGGTGCTGGTCCACGCCTGGCAGATGTCCAGCAGCACGGAAAAGGCATCGGACCCGGCATGGAACGCCACCTTGCCGCCGATGCCCGCCTGACGGATGGCCGTGCGCATGGCCAGCAGCAGGTTGTAGGCCGCGCTGGCCTTGGAATCGCCGGTCAGCATGGCCGCCGGGGCGTGGGTGAGCACCGGGCCGTAGTCGATGACGTAGTTCTCGTGCCCGCCGCCATCGATGCGCGAGGGCCAGTTCACCTTGCCGGTGTACAGCACCACGGATGCCATGGCCTCGGTGGTGTCGCGCACCAGGCGGCGCAGCGAATCCACCTTGCTGCTGCGCCACGTTTCCAGCGCGCCGGCGTTGCCGAGGATCAGCCTGAGGTCGTTCAGTTCCGCAGCCGTCACTTCGATGGACGGCTTGACGGGCTTGGGCGCGATGAGCTGCACGTCGTACCCTTCGCCGCCCACGGCCACGGGCTGGCCGCCGCGCCGCACCACGGGCACGGTGCCCACGATGCGGGTCAGTTCGCCCACGCCCACCACGGCAAAGGGATGGGTGGGCCGGTCGGGAAAGGCGGTGTCCAGCACCGTGGTGGCAAGGTCGGGCAGCTTGGTCAGCGTGGCCGCGATGGCCTGCGGGGTGAAGATGTTCTTGAGCGAAAGCAGCATGGGGGACTCCTAGACGGAATGGATGGTGGCCTGCGCGAGCAGGGCGGTTTCCGTGGCGGTCAGCGCCGCGCCGCCAGCCTTGGTCAGCACGGCGGCCCGCACGGTGCCGTGGGCCAGATAGACGCACGCGGGCAGGGTGGCCGTGTCGCACGGCAGGTCGCATACCCCGGTGGGGGTGGCCGCGCCGTCCCACGGCACCAGCTTGCCGTCGCCGTCGCGCATCAGCACCAGCCCGGCGGGGTAGATGCCGTTGTTCTGCTTCACCGCGCCGCTGCACAGCACCGGCGGGTGATCCATGGTGTGGGCGTGGTCGCCCTTGAAGGAAAAGGTGCCGAGCACGCCTTCGTTCAGGCTCATGGGGTGCCTCCTTGCGGCTAGATCTTGCGGGAAAGGTCGACGGGGGCGGCAGCGGGCGCGACAGCGGCAGCGGTCGGGGCCGAGAAGGCCGGGCCAGCCCCGGCGGGCGGCGCAACCGGTTGCAGATCGGAAGAGC
>NZ_VRYY01000354.1 GCF_015731765.1 Nitratidesulfovibrio oxamicus | reverse complement strand
GCGCGGATGCCTTCATCCCGCGCACCCGCTGCCCGCCCGCACCGCGCGGCCACCCCGCGCACCATCAACGCCAACGGCGCACGGGCGGCATACCCCGCAGCAGGAGGTCCACATGGCGGTCATCGTGTACATGACGGCTCCGAACCCGGAAGAAGCCGAGCGCATCGGTCGCATTCTGGTGGAACGCCGCCTTGCCGCGTGCGTCAACGTGCTGGGGTCCATCCGGTCCATCTACCACTGGGCGGGCGACATCCAGACCGAAACCGAAACCGCGTTCATCGCCAAGACCACCGACGCCCTCGTACCCGCCCTGACCGAGGCGGTACTGCAACTGCACCCCTACGAAGTGCCCTGTGTGGCAACCCTGCCCATCACAGGCGGCAGCGCCGCCTTTCTCGGCTGGATCGACGAAGTAACCCGCAAGGAGCCCTAGCATGTCCATCTACGTTTCCGGGTCCATCGCCTACGACCGCATCATGAATTTCCCCGGCAAGTTCGCGGACCATATCCTGCCGGAAAAGATACACATCCTGAACGTGTGTTTCCTTATCGACCGGCTGGAGGAAAAACGCGGCGGCACGGCGGGCAACATTGCCTACAGCCTGGCCCTGCTGGGCGAAAAACCGCACATCCTGTGCTGCGTGGGCAAGGACTTCGACCGCTACGCAGAGGAACTGGACAAGCTGGGCCTGCCGCAGGACGGCATCCGCAGGCGGGACGACCAGTTCACCGCCGGGGCCTACATCACCACCGACCAGAGCGACAACCAGATCACCGGCTTCAACCCGGCGGCCATGCGCTTTCCGTGCGAGTACCCCTTCCCCGCGCTGGACGCCAAGGCGGACATCGCCATCGTCTCGCCCGGCAACGTGGACGACATGGTGGGCCTGCCGCGCATGTTCCGCGAACGCGGGGTGCGCTACATCTTCGACCCCGGCCAGCAGATTCCCGCCCTGTCCGGCGACCAGTTGTACGAGGCCATCTGCGGCGCGCACATGCTGGTCACCAACGACTACGAGCTGGAAATGATCATGAAGGCCACGGGCCGCACCAAGGCGGAACTGCTGGAACGTACCGGCTGGATCATCACCACCATGTCCGAACACGGGTCGCGCATCGACAACGGCAGCCCGGTGCTGGTGCCCGCCGTCAAGGCCGACCGGGTGCTGGACCCCACCGGCGCGGGCGACGCCTACCGCGCGGGGCTCATCAAGGGTCTGGTGGACGGCAAGGACGTGACCGAGGCCGCCCGCATGGGCGCCACCTGCGCCAGCTTCTGCGTGGAGCACTACGGCACCCAGGAACATGCCTTCACGCCGGAGCAGTTTGCGGCGCGGCACACGGCGGCATTCGGCAACTAGCCCCTCGCGCACACGACATATCCGCAACGAAAAGCGCCGCCGGGTTCCTTCGGGAATCCGGCGGCGTTCATGTTCGCAAAGGGCAGGACACAACACGGTGGGGGGCAACTAGCCGAAGAGTTTCTCCGGCGGCCTGCGCTCCGGCACGATGTCGTGGGGAATCTCGTCGTCGTTCCAGGCCTGCGACACGTACAGCCCGCAGAAGCAGGCCCCGTATTCCTTCACGTCGTCCTCGCGGTACACGCAGGGACAGACGATGTCGCGGTCCTTCTCGAACTCGCCAAGGGACAGGCGGCAGGGACAGGCCATGTACCCGTAACGTTGCCTGTTCACCAGCAGGCTTTCCAGCAGGGGCATGGTCATATCCATGTCCTTGTTGAAGAAGTAGCCCTTGGGCTCCTGAATCTTGCGCAGCATGTCATGCAGCGCCTGCGGGGTTGCGGGGCCGCTCATAGGTGCAGGGCCTCCTTGATGTCTTCCTTGTGGAATCCCACGATGACGCGGCCATTGCCGCAGACCAGCGTGGGAAAGGACAGCTTGGGGTTGTGGGCGCGTATTTCTTCCAGCACCGCCTTGCGCTCGTCGCCTTCCAGCTGATCCACGAACACGCACTTGTAGTCCACGCCATGCTCTTCAAGATACTGCTTGGTATTCTTGCAGTGCACGCAGGTGGACAGGGCGAACAGTTTCACTTCGTTGGAATCGTCGGACATGATGCATACCTCGTTCGGCGTGCGCGCCGCAACGTTCAGTGGAATGGAGATGAGGTGCCGCGAACCGCTGGAGCATCCTAGCAGCAGCCCCCCGGTGTGACAATCTGTGCGGGGACCCGGATGGACTGCCCGGTGAAACCGCGCAATGCCACCGCAGGAAGCCGCCCGCCGCTACGCGACTGGCCGCCCGGCCACCGCGTCGGCGATGAGCGAGGCCAGTCGCCGCACGGTGGCGGCAAGGTCTGGGTGCTCCTCAAGGGCGCCGTCCACGCGGATGCCGTAGCGTTCGTCCCGCAGGGGGCGGCGCGCGCCGTCTCCACCGGGGTGCCCGGAACCGTCGCGGTCGCCCAGCAGCACCGTGAGCGCGTTGTGGGTGACCACGATGGTGCGTCCGCCGACTTCAACGGTCAGGGTGTCGCCGGCGTCCCGCAGGTCGAAGCGCTGGTCCTCGGGCAGTTCCTCGCGCATTTCGGCAAGGGCGGCGGCCACGGGGCGCAACCGTTCGCTGGCCACGTCGCGCAGCCGCTCGGACATGCCCGCAGCACTTTCGCCCACGGCCCGGCGGCGAGAAAGCTCCTCGCGCAGCACTTCGCGCGGGTTCTCCGGCCTGGTCCGCCACACGTAGCGCAACAGCAGGTAAATCAGCAGGACGAACAGGCCGCCCAGAATCAAGCCGCGTATCATGCCATACTCCATGCCGCGAAAGGTGCGTCGTGCGCAAGTGGGTGCCTGCGCGGGGAGGGCCTTGCGCCCCCCTGCAACGCCGTTCAACCGGTCCGGCGTGCCCGCAGGTACCCCGCCCCGCCACGGCCCATCCGCCCACCCGAACAGCACGAAACCCGCAAACCGTTGCGGGGCGCGGACTGCCGGGGCGACGGCCAGTTTACCCTTGACATCTTTCTTAACGTCTTCCTATGACTTACGTAACTGGAAAGCCATCGGCAAGGCCCGGCGGCGCGTTCCGGTACTGTCACGATTCCCGCGCGGAACGGTTGTCAACCGCCACCGCGCCCCTGCAACCCTCAACCCGCATCGCCGCCCTAAAACCGGACGATACGCCACACGACACGGGGGAAAAGGCCCGACAGCGCACAGCGGCGCACAGCGCACCCGCGCGACAACGCAACTGCGGCAGGCACCACAGCCACGGCAAGGCACGGAGCACACGGGGCAACGCCCCTGGCAGCGGCAACACCACCCGCCGCACCGCGCACTGCCTGACACATGCCGCACGAACGGCGCAGACGCACCACGCCACAGGGACGACGCCCCGCACGAGAAAGCACGAACGGAACACGGTTTTGTTGGCGGCATCACGCATTCATGGACACTGCGCCCTGCCCGGCAGGGATCTTATCTCCACAACCATCAGGAACAAGGGAGACGGATTATGTCCAAGGCGTTGGAGACCCAAAGAACCTATGCTCTCGTAGGAACCGGAGGTTGCGGTAAGACCTCGCTCGCCGAAATGCTACTGTATCAGGCGGGCGTGGTCGGCCGCCTCGGCAAAATCGAGGAGGGCACCACCGCCCTCGACTTCGAACCGGAAGAAACCAAGCGGCGCGGTTCCATCCAGCCCTCGGTGGCCACCCTGCAACGCAACGGTTCCCGCCACTTCCTGCTCGACATCCCCGGCGACAACAACTTCATCGGCGACATCGGCTACCTGCTTTCAGGTGTCGATGCCGCCGTTTTCGTCATTGACGCGGTGGACGGCGTGCGGCCGCTCACCCGCAAGTTGTGGCAGTCGGTGCGGGCCGCCGGGCTGCCCGCCGCCGTGTTCATCAACAAGGTGGACCGCGACCGGGCCGACTTCGAGATGGCCTTCTCCGGCCTTTCCGCCATTCTCGGCATGCGGCCCGTGCTGCTGTACATGCCCATCGGCCAGCAGGCCGATTTCAAGGGGCTGGTGGACGTGCTGGCGGGCAAGGCGCTGTTCTTCGGCGCCGACGGCAAGGTGACCGAAGGCGAGATTCCCGCCGACATGGCCGACGACGTGGCCGCCCTGCGCGAAACCACCATCGAGAACATTGCCGAGGCCGACGAAACCCTGATGGAAAAATACCTCGAAGAGGGCGAACTGACCCCCGAGGAAATGGCCATGGGCCTGCAAAAGGGCGTGCTGTCCGGCGACCTGGTGCCCGTGGTGGCTGGCGCCGCCATGGAAAACAAGGGCGGCGCGCAACTGCTCGACACCATCGACAGGCTGCTGCCCTCGCCCCTGCAACGCGCCGCCTGGCTGGACGCGGACGGCAAGGAACGGGCCAGCGGCCCCGACGCCCCCGCCGCGTGTTTCGTGTTCAAGACCCTGGCAGACCCCTTCGCGGGGCAGCTCAGCCTGATCCGGGTGCTTTCGGGTACCGTCTCCACCGAATCCACCCTCAAGAACATGACCACGGGCGAGCCGGAACGCCTCGGCTCGCTGCTGTACCTTACCGGCAAGACCCAGACCCCCTGCAAGGACGCGCTGGGGCCCGGCGCCGTGGTGGCCGTGGCCAAGCTGAAGGGCACCCGCACCGGCGACAC
Organism: Nitratidesulfovibrio oxamicus; assembly: GCF_015731765.1. GTDB lineage: Bacteria > Desulfobacterota > Desulfovibrionia > Desulfovibrionales > Desulfovibrionaceae > Cupidesulfovibrio > Cupidesulfovibrio oxamicus. The sequence continues at coordinate 10,684 of NZ_VRYY01000354.1, read as the reverse complement.
CCTGTGCGACGAAAAGAACCCCTTCGCGCTGCCCAAACCGGCCATGCCGCCGCAGTTGATCACCTATGCACTCGCCCCCAAGGAAAAAGGCGACGAAGACAAGGTGTTCACCGCCGTGCACAAGTTGCTGGACGAGGACATCACCCTGCGCCTGGCCCGCGACGAGGAAACCGGCGACATCCTGCTCTCCGGCATGGGCCAGTTGCACATCGAACTTTCCGTCGAAAAGGCCAAGCGCCGCTACAAGACAGAAATCCTGCTCAAGACGCCCAAGGTGCCCTATCGCGAGACCGTGCGCGGCAAGGCCCAGGTGCAGGGGCGGCACAAGAAGCAGTCCGGCGGACGCGGCCAGTTCGGCGACTGCTGGATCGAAATGGAAGGGCTGCCGCGCGGTTCCGGCTACGTGTTCGAGGATGCGGTGGTGGGCGGCTCCATCCCCCGCCAGTACATCCCCGCCGTGGACAAGGGCGTGCAGGAGGCCGCCGCCCGCGGGTACCTTGCCGGGTGCCCGGTGGTGGACTTCAAGGTGAAGCTGTACGACGGCAGCTACCACACGGTGGATTCTTCGGAAATGGCGTTCAAGATCGCGGGTTCGCTGGCCTTCAAGAAGGCCATGGAACTGATGAAGCCCACCCTGCTCGAACCCATCGTGCTGCTGACTGTTTCCGTGCCCGACGAATACATGGGCGACGTCATCGGCGACCTGTCGTCGCGGCGCGGCAAGGTGCTGGGCTCCGACTCGCAGGTGGGCATCACCGAGATCAAGGCCCACGTGCCCATGAGCGAAGTGCTGCGCTACGCGCCCGACCTGCGCTCCATGACCGGCGGGCAGGGCGTGTTCACCATGGAATTCGACCACTACGAGGAAGCGCCGCCGCCGGTGGCCGAAAAGGTCATCGCCGACTACAGGAAGGAACGCGGCGAGGAATAGCCGCGCCGGTTCCTGCCGTGGCCTGACCAGACCTGCACACGATCGCGCCGCCTCCGGGGTTCCAGGGGCGGCGCTTGCGCTGCGGCAAGCGGGAAGCAAGACCGCAACGGCATGCGGCCCCCCCCAACCGGGCAGGAGGCCTGACCGGCGGGTACACAGCCCTACACTTTTGCATTCTGCATGCAAAACGGTTGACCCATTCCTTGGCCCCGGCTAGGGTCAACGCATGAAGCTTCCCACGCCCCTCCCCCCCACCGCCGTCGCACCCGTTCCCGGCAACCTTGCCGTCATCCGGCACGAGAACCTCGACGAAAAGGTCTACGACCGCATCCGGGCCATGATCGCCGACGGCGTGCTGGCCCCCGGCCAGCGGGTGGCGCAGGAGACGCTGGCAACGTGCCTTGGCGTCAGCCGCACGCCGCTGGTCAACGCGCTGAAACGCCTTGCGCAGGACGGGCTGTTGCGGGCCATTCCCCGCCGGGGGTTCCGGGTGCGCGAACTGTCCACGCTGGAACTGGTGCAGTTGTTCGAACTGCGCGAGCGGCTGGAGCCGCTGGCGGCGGAACTGGCCGCCCTGCGCATCACCCCGGACGAGGCGGACCGCATGGCCGACGAATGGCGGGCCATGGCCAGCCAGCCGGACACGCCGGAGGCGCACCAGACCTACATTGAACGCGACAGGGCCTTTCACCGGCGGTTGGCCGAGCTTTCCGGCAACCCGTTCCTGCGCGCGGCCATGGACCCGGTGAGCATGCTGGCCGCCGCCTACCTGCACGGCACCCCCCGCCCGTGGGAAGACACCGTGCCCGACCATCTGGCCGTCATCGATGGACTGCGCCGGGGCGATCCGGCGGCCAGCGGAGCAGCCATGCGCAACCACATCGCGCCGTCGCTGGCGGCGTTGCGGCTGGCGCTGGCAGAAGCCGACGCGCCGGACGGGCCGATTTCGTCGCAAGCGCCGACCTCGACATCGCTCCCGTCACCGGGCGCGTCACCGGGCGCATCACCGGGCGCATCACCGGCCCCGTCGCCAGAACATGTTGACGACGACAGCCACGAGCCGCCCAAGGCCGCCTGAAACAACCTGCCCGCACCCCGCACCCGGCACCCGGACACAACGCCAGGGAACTCGCGAATGCGACGCCAGTCCGGTACGGGGCACCCCACCGCCCCACACCCGGCAACCGCCCGCAATGTTCCGCCCCTGCAACCGCCGCCTCTCCATCCACAAGGAGTGACCATGCCGAGATTCGCCGCCAACCTGACCATGCTGTTCACCGAACTGCCGTTCACCGAACGCTTCGCCGCCGCGCGCTCGGCGGGCTTCGACGCGGTGGAATACCTGTTCCCCTACGACCACGCCCCGGAAACGCTGGCCGCACTGCTGCGCGACAACGCACTGACCCAGGTGCTGTTCAACCTGCCCGCAGGCGACTGGGCCGCCGGAGAACGCGGCATAGCCGCCCTGCCGGGGCGCGAGGCGGAATTCCGCGCCGGGGTGGACCGCGCCGTCGTCTATGCCAAGGCCCTTGGCGTGTCCCGGCTGAACTGCCTTGCGGGCAAGGTGCCGGGCAACGACCCCACCGCCGCGCAAGCCGCGTGGGCCACCCTGGTGGACAACGTGCGCTTCGCCGCCGACCGGCTGGCAGAATCCGGGCTGGTGCTGCTGGTGGAATTCATCAACCGCAAGGACATTCCCGGCTTCTTCCTGCACTCCACCGCGCAGGTGCTGCGCCTGCTGGACGAGGTGGGCCGCCCCAACGTGCTGTTGCAGTACGACGTCTACCACGCCCAGCGAGAGGAAGGCGAACTGGCCGCCACCCTGCGCGCCCACATGGACCGCATCGGGCACGTCCAGATCGCGGATACGCCGGGCCGTCACCAGCCCGGCACCGGCGAGATCAACTACCCCTTCCTGTTCGCCGAACTGGACCGCCTGGGATACGCCGGGCACATCGGGCTGGAATACGTGCCCGCGCCCGGCACGCTGGCCTCGCTGGACTGGATGCTTCCGTACACCATGCAGGCATGAGCCTGCGCAAACACCCTGCAAGACAAGGAACCCATGCGCACCAAACCCACCCACGGGGGCATGACCGGCGTGCAGCACGCGCAGCGTCGCGATGCCGCCGGACCGCCGCTGCCCGGCCTGCCCCCTCCTGCAACCACGGACCGCGCCTGACGGCGCACGCCAACCTCAACAGGGATTCGACATGTTCGAGCTTTCATCGAAACGGACCGATGCGCTGCTGCCCACCGACATTCTGTTCCAGACGGGATACTGGGCACAGGTAAAGGCCCGGTTGGGCTACACGCCAAAGGCGTTCGACCTGGCCGCCACCGATCGCAACGGCGACGTGCTGGTGCTGCTGCAACCCATGGGGCGCGGTCGCGCCCTGGCCTACGTGCCGCAAGGGCCGGAGCACGCCCCCGCCGAGGACGACTACGGTCCGTTCCTCGAAGATCTTTCCGAAGCACTGGCCCGCAGCCTTGGCCCGTCCGTGGCGTTCATCCGCTACGACCTGCCGTGGGCCTCGCCCTATGCCGCCGACATGCGGGAACACGGCAGCAATGCCTATCCGGAACCGCGCATCCGCGAGATGCGCATGAACATGGGCACCCGCAACTGGAACCTGCGCAAGGCTTACCGCGACATGACCGTGGCCAGTTCGCTGGTGGTGGACCTGGCCGGCACGGAGCAGGACATTCTGGCGCGCATGAAGCCCAAGACCCGGTACAACATCGGCCTTGCGGACCGGAAGGACGTGCGGGTGGACCTGGCCCCGCCGGACATGCTGCCGGTGTTCCACAGGTTGTACCGCCAGACCGCCCTGCGCAACGGCTTTGCCCCATGCGGGTACGAGCAGTTCCAGGCACTGTTCCGCGCCCGCCTGCGCAGCCTGAACCCTGCAAGGGCGGCACATGCCGCACCGCCGCATCCTGCCCGGACGGATTGGCATGCGTGGCGCGAGTGGGCTGGCGCGGCGGACCGCACGGAAGCCGCGCGCCCCGCCTGCACAGCCGCCCCGTCCGCCACACTCCATGAAGCCGAGCTGCTGTTCCTGCTGGCCCGCCACGATACGGACGTGCTGGCCGGGGCCATCGTGGCCCTGTGCGGGACCACGGCGCATTTCCTGTACGGGGCCTCGTCCAACCACAAGCGCGAGTGCATGGCCCCCTATGCCATGCACTGGAAGGGCATGCGACTGGCCCGCCTGCGCGGCTGCACCGCCTACGACATGGGTGCGGTGCCGCCGGGGCTGGACCCGGCCCACCCCTTCCACGGGCTGCACCGCTTCAAGACCGGGTTCGGTGGCCGCGTGGAACTGCGCAGCGGCTCGTGGGACTACCCCATCGACCACGCCGTGCACCGCGATTTCTGCAACCTTGAAAGCCTGGAACGCCACAGGCCGTCCTGATTCCAGACGCCGTAAACCGCGCAACACCGCAGGGCCGCCGCAACGCGCGGCGGCCCCCGCCACCTGAAAGGAGCACGCCATGCAACGCATCGGATTCATTGGGCTAGGCATCATGGGCGCCCCCATGTGCCGCAACCTGCTCAAGGCCGGGTTTCCGGTAACCGCCCACACCCGCAACGGCGACAAACTGCGGGCCATGGCCGCAGAGGGCGCGGCGGCGGCGGAAAGCCCCGCCGCCGTGGCCGCCGCGTCGGACGTGGTCATCACCATGCTGCCCAACTCGCCCGAGGTGCGCGCGGTGGTGCTTGGCCCCGGCGGCATAGCGGAAGGCGCGGCCCCCGGTTGCATCGTGGCGGACATGAGCTCCATCGCCCCGCTGGCCAGCCGCGAGATCGCTGCGGAACTGGCCGCAAAATCCATCCGCATGCTGGACGCCCCGGTAAGCGGCGGCGAGCCCAAGGCCATCGACGGCACCCTGTCGGTGATGGTGGGCGGCGCGCAGGAAGACTTCGACGCCTGCCTGCCGGTGTTCAAGGCCATGGCCGCTTCCGTGGTGCGCGTGGGCGAAGTGGGCGCGGGCAACGTGGCCAAGCTGGCCAACCAGATCGTGGTGGCGGGCAACATCGCGGCCATGTCCGAGGCGCTGGTGCTGGCCACCCGCGCCGGGGCGGACCCGGACCTGGTCTACCAGGCCATCCGGGGCGGCCTTGCGGGCAGCACCGTACTGGACGCCAAGGCCCCGCTGGTCATGGACGGCAGGTTCACCCCCGGCTTCCGCATCCGCCTGCATGCCAAGGATCTGGGCAACGTGCTGGAAACCTCGCACGCATTGCACGCCCCGCTGCCGCTGACCGCGCAACTGATGGAAGTGATGCAGGGCCTGATGGCCGACGGGCTGGGTGACGCCGACCACGGCGCGCTGATCCGCCACTGGGAAAAGCTGGCCGGGGTGGAGGTGCGCCGCAACAAGCCTTCCTAGCAGCAGTTTCCGGGTGGCATTTTTCCCATTTGGGGATGCACCTGAAGACGCAACGCAGGCGGGGCCGTTGCCCATCTGTTGAACATTCGTTGTTCACTGCCGACGCGAAATTATCATGCCCCGCAACCTTATGCCGCGCCGCCCATCGGGTGGCGCGGCCTTCGTTTCGTCGTGCCCACCCGCACCGTTACGCCAAGCGGGCCGCACGGTGTATTGCGCGCACCGGCCACGGTTCCCAATGGCGCAGGCCCACCGCGCAAGCCGCACCGCCGCCCCTTCCGTCGACTGTTCGGCCAAACGGTACGGGCCGGTGTGCGTGTCGCATCCCCTTGTGAGAGCCGTCTTTTTGCGATAGCAAGAGGGACTGCCCCGTGCCCTTTCGCACCAACACCAGACGCGCAACCAGAGTGGAGCCCTCGCATGGCGGACCAGACCCCGCACCTGACCATCACCCCCCTTGGCGGACTCGGAGAGATCGGCCTGAACTGCCAGATCTGGTCCACGCCAGACTCCATGGTCCTGGTGGACTGCGGCCTGATGTTCCCCGAAGACTATCACCTTGGCGTGGACGTGGTGATTCCGCGCTTCGACCATGTGTTGCAGAACCGCCACCGGGTGCGCGGCATCGTGCTGACCCACGCGCACGAGGACCACATAGGCGCGCTGCCGTGGCTGATGCCCCACCTGAAGGCCCCCATTTACGGGTCGCGCTTCACCCTGGCCCTGGTGGAACACAAGCTGCGCGAACACGGCCTGGCCGACCGCGTGGAACTGGTGCCCGTCTCGCCGGACGCGCCGCTGGTGCTCGGCGACATGACCTTCCGCTTTCTGCCCGTGTGCCATTCCATCATCGAAGGGTACGCCCTGGCCGTGGAAACCCCGGCTGGCCGCGTGGTGCACACCGGCGACTTCAAGATCGACCCCAACCCCCTGTCCGGCCCCGGCACCGATCTTGCGCTGTTCCGCGACTTTGCCGGGGACGAGGGCGTGCGCCTGCTGCTGTCCGACTCCACCAACATCGAGCGTGACGGCCAGTCGCTGGGCGAACGCGAGATCATGGACACCTTCCGCCAGTTGTTCGACGAGGCGGAAGGCCGCATCGTGGTCACACTGTTTTCCAGCCACATCCAGCGCATCCAGGAAGTGTTCGACCTTGCCAGCGAATTCGGGCGCAAGGTGGTGGTCAGCGGCCGCAGCCTGATGAACAACATAGAGATAGCGCGCAACCTGGGATTTCTGCGGGCAGAGGCGGGCATGATCCTGGACGCCGTGACCATGCCCCCCATGGCCGACCGCGACCTGGTGCTGCTGGTCACCGGTTCGCAGGGCGAGCCGCTGTCGGCCCTTTCGCGCATCATCATGGGCGAGCACAAGCAGTTGTGCATCCACCGGGGCGACACGGTGGTCATGTCCTCGCGCTTCATTCCCGGCAACGCGCGGGCCATCACCAAGCTGATCAACGAACTGTACCGGCTGGGCGCGGAAGTCTACTACGACAAGGTGCGCTCCATCCACGCATCGGGCCACGCCCACCGGGACGAACTGCGCGCCATGATCGAGGCGGTGCGCCCCCGCTACTTCGTGCCGGTGCACGGCGAATACCGGCACCTGGTCAAGCACTGCCGCCTGGCGCAGGAATGCGGCGTGGCGCAGGAACGCACCATCATCCTTGAGAACGGCGACCCCATCACCCTCACCCCGGACAGCGTGCGCTTCGAAGAGCACGTGCCGGTGGAGTTCATTCTTGTGGACGGCAAGGGCGTGGGCGACGTTGGCCATTCGGTGCTGAAGGAACGGCACATCCTGGGCGGCGAGGGCATGGTCATCGTGGTGCTGGTGGTGGACGACACCGGCTGGGAAGTGCTGCACGGCCCGGAAATGCTGTCCAAGGGCTTCGTGTTCGAGCAGCACTACAACCACGTGCTCGAAGACGCCAAGTGCATCGTGCTGGACATCTTCGAGAACATCCCCCCCGGCGAGACGGAACGGCTGCAGGACCGCATCCGCTCGTCGCTGCGGCGGTTCTTCCGCAAGGTGCTGGAGCGCGACCCCATCGTGGTGCCCGTGATCACCACCATCTGATCGACCGCAGGGTGCCGCGCGGCCCCGGCAACGGCTTTTCCGGCCCTTTCGGAAAAGGCGGCTACCCCTTTCCGAAACTGACGGCGCCCGATTTCGGGCATTGACGATGCAACGCGGCGGGTGCGCCCGCCGGAGCGGAGCGGCCACATGCGCGTGGTACGGGTGCAATACAAGGGCAGCGTGTTCTTTGGCGCGTTGCAGGACGACGGCGTGGTGTGCCTGAACCACCAACTGGGGCTGAAAGACCCCATCCCGCTGGCGGACCTTGCCATCCTGCCGGTGGTGGCCCCGTCCAAGATCATCTGCGCGGGCATGAACTACCGCGACCACGCGGCGGAAATCGGCTTTCCCGTGCCGGACGAGCCGGTGTTCTTCCTGAAGGCGCCCACCGCCGTCATCGGCAGCGGCCAGCCCATCCTGGTGCCGCAGGGCGTGGGCCGGGTGGACTACGAGGGCGAACTGGCGCTCGTCGTCGGACGGCAATGCCGCAACATTTCTCCGGATGCCGTGCCCGCGCACGTCTTCGGCTATACCTGCGCCAACGACGTCACCGCCCGCGACCTGCAACGCCGCGACGGCCTGTTCGGCCGCTGCAAGGGCTACGACACCTTCTGCCCCGTGGGGCCGTGGATAGAAACCGACCTGCCCGACACCGCCAACCTGGCCGTGCGCACCCTGGTCAACGGCGAGGTGCGCCAGCAGGGCAACACCGCCGACATGCTGTTCACCCCCAACGAGATGGTCAGCGCCATATCCCGCGTCATGACCCTGCTGCCCGGCGACCTCATCCTTACCGGCACCCCCGTGGGCGTGGGGCCCATCGTGCCCGGCGACGAGGTGCGCGTGGAAATCGAAAAGGTGGGCCTTTTGATCAACCCCGTGCTGGCCGCCCCGGATGCGGACGAGCATGCCGAGGTGCCGTTGCAGTAGGCGGGGCCGCCCCCCGCGCCCGAACGAATGCTGGCCGCCCCCGCCCCGCCAGGGGCGGTGTTTCTAAATGAGAATTTTCGTTCGTTGGCAAGGAAAGCGAGCCTGCCATGAGGGAGTATGCGGCAGCCGTTATGCGAGTCTTCGAGCATTGCCCTAGCCGTTGGTGAGCGAAGCGAACCTTACTGATAGGGACCGCAGCGCGCGGATGGCGACCGCATCGCGCTCCTATCGTATTCGACCGAGCCTTAGCCGTCAGGGGAGCTTGTGAACCTCACGGATAAGGACAGCAAAGCTATGGCAGGCGAAGCTTGACCGCGTTGCGCTCGATGCCCGTAACACTCGCAAGCTCGCGTAACGGGCACGCTTCGCGCCCTTCGGGTCGGTCAGCCAACGGGCGAAAAGACCATTTGGACGCATCCCCAGTGCTTGCCATCCGCCACAATCTGGCGTATGCAGTCCTGCCTTTTACACCAAGCACACTCCGGTTTCGGCCCGGGGTGCCCGCCACGCCTTACGCGGCGCGGGTTGAAGGGCCATGGCCGGTGTGGAAGAAAAAACCCGCAAGGAGTTCTGAAATGGCTTATGTTTCCATGAAGCAGATGCTGGAAACCGGCGTACACTTCGGTCACCAGACCCGTCGCTGGAACCCCAAGATGCGCCCCTTCATCTTCGGCGCGCGCAACGGCATCCATATCATCGACCTGCAGCAGACCGTTAAACTGTTCCGCACCGCCCACGACAAGGTTGTTGACACCGTGGTCAACGGCGGCAAGGTCGTGTTCATCGGCACCAAGCGTCAGGCTCAGGAAGCCGTGGCCGTGGAAGCCGGCCGCGCCGGGCATTTCTACGTGACCAACCGCTGGATGGGCGGCACGCTGACCAACTTCACCACCATCCAGAAGAGCATCGACCGTCTGAAGAAGCTTGAGGCCATGTTCGCCGACGGCACCGTCAACAAGTACCAGAAGAAGGAAATCCTGCGCATGCAGCGCGAGATGGACAAGCTGCTGGCCACCCTTGGCGGTATCAAGGAAATGGACCGCCTGCCCCAGCTCGCCTTCATCGTGGACCCGCACCGCGAAGACATCGCCGTGAAGGAATGCCGCAAGCTCGGCATCCCCATCGTGGCCGTTACCGATACCAACTGCGATCCCGACCTGATCGACTTCGTCATTCCCGGCAACGATGACGCCATCCGCGCCATCAAGCTCTTCGTGGCCGCCATCGCCGACGCCTGCATGGAAGGCGACGCCATGCGCAAGGAACGCAAGGGCAAGGACGCCGAGGAAGAACTGAAGAAGGCCGCCGCGCCCAAGGCCGAAGCCGCCCCCGCCGCCCCCGCCGCTGAAGCCGCTCCCGCCGCCGAAGCCGCCGCCGAGTAACCAGACCTCCACGACATCTCAGGGAGACCGCACAATGGCAATTACCGCCCAGATGGTTAAGGAACTGCGCGAAAAGACCGGCGCCGGCATGATGGACTGCAAGAAGGCCCTGGAAGAAAACGGCGGCAGCCTCGAAAAGGCCGTCGACTGGCTGCGCCAGAAGGGCCTTTCCAAGGCCGCCAAGAAGGCTGGCCGCGCCACCTCCGAAGGCGTCATCGGCAACTACATCCACTCCACCGGCAAGATCGCCGTGCTCGTGGAAGTGAAGTGCGAAACCGACTTCGTGGCCCGCAACGAGAAGTTCCAGGAATTCGCCAAGAACGTGGCCATGCAGATCGCGGCCAACAACCCCGCCGCCGTGGACGCCGAGTCCGTGGACCCCGCCGTCATCGAGCGCGAGCGCGAGGTTTACCGCCAGAAGGCCCGTGAAGAAGGCAAGCCCGAGAACATCATCGAGAAGATCGTTGAAGGCGGCATCAAGAAGTTCTACAAGGAGATCTGCCTCCTGGAACAGCCGTACATCCGCGACGACAAGATGACCATCCGCGACCTGCTGAACGACGTCATCGCCACTCTGGGCGAAAACGTCACCATCGGTCGCTTCGTCCGCATGCAGCTGGGCGCGGAAGAAGCCTAGCCGCAGGACGGAACGCCGCCATGCCGCACGGATGCAAGCGCACCGCTACCGGCATGCAGCAGACCGTGCATGCATCATGAAAGAAAGGGGGGTCGCAAGGCCCCCTTTTTCGCGGGCTGCACCTTGGGGATGGTTTGGGGTATGATCCACAACGGCAGCAGCGCGGGCGGGGCGCACATGGCGCCGCCACATACCGAGCCCTCCGGCTGCCCCGCCGCCGCGAGGCCCCACGGGACGGGGTTTCGTCCCCCTGGCGCGCGCCGCGCGCCCCACGCACAGCAGGCCCCGCGCGCGTTCGGCACAGCGCCACGCCGCCCGGCCCCG
>NZ_VRYY01000342.1 GCF_015731765.1 Nitratidesulfovibrio oxamicus | reverse complement strand
GCGTTGCGGCCCGGGCGGCGCGAAAGCGACGGGGCAACCCACCGCCGCCTGTCCGCCGAACGCCTGCGCACCCGTCAGGCCCGCCGGTTCTTCCAGCCCGGCCAACGCGCGCAGCTCGCGTTCCGCCTCGTGGCGGTGCTCGTCCACGGTGCCGGGGCACCAGTCGCCGAACTTGACGCCCTGGTCCACGTAGCGCAGCAGTTCGCCAAAGGTGATGGCGTCCAGCCGGGCGAACATGGCCCGGCTGCACTCCTTCCAGACCATGCGCGTAAGGCAGCCGGGGGCATGGGTGCAGTTTTCCTCGTCGCGGCCGCAGCCCACCATTTCCGCCCCGCCTTCCAGCACGCGCACCACGTCGCCCACGGAAATGTCATCGGGCGCACGCCCCAGGCGGTGACCGCCGTTGGGCCCGCGCTGGCTCATCAGCAGGCCCGCCTCTTTCAGCGAACGGCTGATCTTTTCCAGATACTTCTGCGATACGTCCAGTCGGCGCGCCACGTCGCGCATCAACACCGGCCCCAGACGGCTGTGCTGGGCGATGTCCAGCATCATTCGCGTGCCGTAGCGGCTGTTGGTCAGCAATCGCATGCGCTGCCCCCTCGGTTGACTATCACCTCGCGGCCCGTCACGAAGCCCCACACGCCCGTGCCGTGCCGCCCCCGCGCGCGCCGCACCTGCCCCATCCACATGCACGAGGAAAGCGGCAGCACTTCATGCGCGCTATTGTACCATAGCATACCGCAATGGTATATTCAACAACATCGCACAGCTAACGCATTCACTCCCCATCGGGACAATCCGGATTGAACGAATTGCCACGCAGAAAATCCACATTGCATGTGACAATGTTGGCACAACATGACACGTCGCATCACGAACGCCCTGTTGCATGAAACAGAAACGGCGTCCTGCCTGCACGGGCGGGACGCCATTGTCGTCAAAAGAAGGCGAGGGATTGAATGCGGCGAAAAGAGCGGGGCGGTTGCCGAAGGACGGCGTCAGGCACCCGGCCTGTCCGCACGGGCGGTGCCGTCATGCGTCGGGTCGGGGTCTGTCAGGTCGGGCAGCCCCTTGGCCAGGTCATCCAGGGTGATCGAATCAAGGGCGGATTCCACGGCATCGGCGGCGCGCGTCCAGCCAAGGCAGGTCAGCCTGTCGCCGGGGGTGGCGGGCAGGTCGCAGTGTTCCGCGATGCGGATGCCGCCCTCCATGAGCCGCACCACGGTGCCCAGGGTGATCTTGGCGGGCGGCAAGGCAAGCCGGTGGCCGCCCATGGCCCCTCGCGCGCTGGCCGTAAGCCCGGCGCGGCGCAGATCCTTGAGGATCTGCTCCAGAAACTGGACGCTGATGTCCGTATGGCGCGACAGCGCGGTGGTGGTCAGCGGCCCCCCGGTGCCGTGCACCGCAAGGGCTACCAGCACCCGTGCCGCATAGCGCGTTCTGGCGGTAAGCTTCATGCCGTTTCAGGGTCTCCCGTTACGGCGGCGCGCGATGTTGCACCCCGTCCGCTACGGTACACCTACACCATGCCTGCACGGCATTCAACACCATTAGTCAAAATCGGCACGCTCCGACATTGCGGTACACATGTCAGCGGACTGTTGTACCGGACCATTTCCATCTCGGATGTTTTCAATCCGAAACAACGTTCCACAAAAGAAACCGCATGAAACAGTTTTGGCGCGCTGCCTGCCGCTGTCCCGCCCGGCACGAACGCAGGGCCTTTCATCCGGCATGCTCGCCGGTGTGCAGGATGGAAATCACCTTGTCCCGCGCGGCCCACAGGTCTGCCACAATGTCCAGAAAGGCGTCCAGCGACCTGGGGTCGAAGTGGGTGCCCCGCCCTTCACGCATGATGCCGAGGGCCTTGTCCAACTCGAAGGCGGGCTTGTAGGGCCGCTTGCTGGTCAGTGCGTCGAACACGTCGGCCACGGCCACGATGCGCCCCTCGAGCGGAATGGCTTCGCCCGAAAGTCCGCGCGGATAGCCGCTGCCGTCCCAGCGTTCGTGGTGGGTGCCCGCGATGGAGGCGGCAACGCGCACCACCCGCGACGACGAGGCCGACAGTATCTTCTCGCCGATGGTGGCATGCTGCTGCATCACAATGAATTCTTCCGGCGTGAGCCTGGCCGGTTTCAGCAGGATGGCGTCGGGCGTGCCGATCTTGCCCACGTCGTGCATGGGCGCGGCCACGCGCAGATCGCGCAGCCCGTCGGCGTGCATGCCCAGCGCGGCGGCGATGCCTTCGCTGTAGAAGGCCATGCGCAGGATGTGGTCTCCGGTGTCGTCGTCCTTGTAGGCGGCGGCCAGGGTGAGCCTGTTCAGGGTATCCAGGTACGAGCGTTCCAGCTCCGCGCGCGAGGCGCGCAGATCGAGCACGGTCCGCCCCAGGTCGTCGGCGAAGGCGCGCAACTGACCATGGGCCAGACGCAATTGCTCGCGCGTTTCCTCCATGGCCGTGCAGGCCCTTTCCGCCCCCTCTTCAAGGCGGCTCCGCTCGGGATGCCGTGGATCGTGCGTGGTGTCCTGGGTCATGCGGTCCTCCCGCGCTGTACGCCCTGTCTCCATGGCCGGGCGTTGGTGCATGCCTCTTGCCGTTTCCGTGACGCCGTACCGCGCGGCGGCATTCTCCGCGCATCTTGTCCTGTGGTGCGCCGGTCCGCCCCCCTGCATGCGCCACCCGCATCTTTTCCTGTGGCCGCGCCGGGTTCGAGCTTTCACTCGTGCGGGACCCGGCGCGGCCTGGGTCGGGGGGTGGTCAACTCCGGGGCGGGTGGGCCGCGCGGCGCCCCCCCGTCCGCCGTCC
>NZ_VRYY01000341.1 GCF_015731765.1 Nitratidesulfovibrio oxamicus | reverse complement strand
GCTGCTGCCGCAACTGCTGGACGCGGTGCGCCCCTCCGTGGCCCTGGCCAGCGCGGGCTACCGCAACCGCTGGGGCTTTCCCGTGGCGGACACCCGCGCCGCGCTGGCGGCACGGAACATTCCCCTGCTGGTCACGGCGGAATCGGGCCAGATACAGGCCCGGTGGGGTGCGGGCGAGATCGGCGGCACGGAGGGTACTCGCGTCTGGCCCGGGCCGGCCAGCATCACCACCGCCCGCGACGGGGACGGCGACGACGCCGACGGCGGGCAGTAGCGCCGGGCGAACGGCCAGCCTTGACGAACATGCCGCGGCCCTCCACGCAGACATGCCGAAGGTACGGGGTCGGAATGTGGCTTCGATTCTCCCGTACCGGGTGGCTGCGCGGCCACATCGCGTAATGCCGTCCACTTGCCATGCCCGGCACGGCCTGTGCCCTACCCCCGCCCTGTCCCTCTCCGGCTATTTCGGCTTCTGGCTATTTCAACTTCTGACAACGCTCGCAGAATACCGTGGTGCGCCCGCCCACCTTGCCCGTGGTCAGCGTGCGTCCGCAGGCCACGCACGGCTGCCCGGACCTGCCGTATACCCGGAAGCGGTTCTGGAAGGCCCCGGCATCGCCGTGGGCATCGCGGTAGTCGCGGATGGAACTGCCGCATTCGGCGATGGATTCGCGCAGCACGTCCACCAGATGGCCGTGCAGAACGCGCAACCGATCGGGCGAAAGCTCCCCGGCCTGCGCATCGGGCCGGATGGACGCCCGGAACAGCGATTCGTCGGCGTAGATGTTGCCGATGCCCGCAATGACCGTCTGGTCCAGCAACAGCGCCTTGATGCGCCCCCGCCGCCCCCGGAACAGCGCCGCGAAGTCCGGCGCGGCAATCTCCAGCGGCTCCGGCCCCAGCGACCGCCAGAAATCCCACGTGGCCAGATCGGCCTCGGACAGGGCCCGCACGTAACCGAACTTGCGCGCATCGTCGAAGAACAGCCGGTTGCCGTCATCCAGCCCGAAGATCACGCGGGTATGGGTGTTGGGCGCCACCTCCGGCCCGTAGACAAACAGCCGTCCGGTCATCTTCAGATGCACGCCCAGCAGATGCGGCACGCGGTTTCCGCCCGCGCTACCCGTGCTTACCGTGTTGCCCGTGTTGTCCGTGTTGTCCGTGTTGTCGGAAGCGCCCGCCGCGCCTGTCGCGCTGGAACCGGCCATCTTGCCCGCCGCGTCGCGGCAGGTCATCAGGTCTGCCGCGTCTGGCGGAACATCGGACGGAGCATCAACCGCTGCACCAGCAGGCCCTGCCGCATCCGGCCCGCCCGCTCCACCGCCTGTGGCATCCGGGGCGTCCGGTCCGCCCGGGCCATCCAGCGGGACCAGCTCCAGCAGCAGCAACTTGCCGCGCCGCCCCACACCGGCAATGACGCGCCCCGGCACGCAGTGGGAGAACACCGCAGCGTCGCCCTGCACCGTGCCCTCGTTGCGTACCGCAACGGACACGATGCGCCGCCCCGTCAACTGGGGCCGCAAACCGCAGGCAATGGTCTCCACCTCTGGCAACTCAGGCATGGGCAACTCCGCGTGACAGTCGTGCGATGAACGAAAAACGCCGCATCGGCACACCATAGGCACGCCGACGCGGCCTGTCAGCAGGCCCGCGCATGACGGGGCCGAATTGGCGGGGAGGCAAGGAAGGCGGCCCTTACGCAGCCATCGAGCACAAAACGTGACACCGCGCGCGAGGGCGTTTGTCCTTAGGACATTGCATTCGCGGGCTTACGGCACAACCGGCGCAGGCGGCGGAAAGGCGGCACGCGCGCGAGGGCGTTTGTCCCACAGCCATCGTCTTTCCGGCCTCAGGCACAACCCGGCGTTTGCCGCGGATTTCGTGCCGCGAGCAAGGAAGGCGGCCCTGACGTGAGGGCGCATACTCTTTTCGTATTCGTCCGATACGTCAGGGCCGCCTGACGCAGCCATCGGTCGGAAGACGCGGCAAACGCTAAGGGCAGCCCATCCGGTCGCAGAGATCACGGATAGCCGCCACCACCACCTGCGACCGGCTCATGTTCCAGTCGGCGGCCACGGCATCCAGCTTTTCCTTTTCCTGCTCGGTCATGGTCAGGGTCACCTTGACCACGCGGCGCGGCTCCAGACGCACGGGCACCATGAACAGGGCGGCTCCGGCTGGCGGGGATGCGGGCAACCGGTCCGGCGGGGTGGGTTCGGGCAGGGGCTCGCCACGGGCCAGCAGCCCGCGCACGTGCTCGGCCAGGGCTTCCTCGGCCACGCCATAGGCCTCGCACAAAGTATCGGCGCCCACATCGCCGGGAGCGGCGTCGGGAAAATCGGGAAAGTCCACGGCGAATCCGTCATCGCCGAGGGGAGTCAGCACGGCGCAATACAACATTCCATCCTCCGACAGTGGTATCCGCGCATGTTCGCGGATTGTGCGTTTGCTCATGTTGGCGCTGGCACGCCGGATTCCCACGCCCCAAAGGGCATGCTCCGGCGCGACGCACCCCGCTGACGCAAGGCATTCGGGGCGGCGCGATCAAACTCCAACTCGTCCGATTCCGCAGCGCAACCCTCCCCTGCGCAGCCGTGCCCGTGGCCGAAATGCCATGGAATGCGGGCAGCGCGGGCGGCTGCGGAAAATTCCTACTTCAGGCCGGGTACGGTGAGCACCCGTTCCGCCTCGGCATCGCCGGGGCCGCGCACGGTAAAGCGCACGTCCTGCCCGGCGGCCACGGCTGCCGCGCCCGCCTCGTGCAGCACGCGCATGCTGTCCACCACGCGGTCACCCACCCGCAGGATGAGGTCGCCGGGACGGAACC
>NZ_VRYY01000340.1 GCF_015731765.1 Nitratidesulfovibrio oxamicus | reverse complement strand
GGCTGCCCGGTGCAGGCCCAGCCGCGCGGGGTTTCGCGCACCTCGCCGCCGCACAGGGGGCACAGCCCGTCGGGCGTGCGGGCGTACCGTTCGGACGCCGCATCCAGCAAACGGTCCAGGTTGCGCCCGCCCACCCGCTTGATGCGGTGCACGCCGTTCCACACGCTTTCGCGTATCCCGTGCATGAACTGCGGGTAGGTGGCGGTGCCCGCCTCCATGTCCTTGAGGGCCTTTTCCCACGTGCCGGTCAACTCGGGCGAGGCCACGTCGGGCAGCAGCGCCTCGATGACCTCGGCCACCTGCATGCCCCGGTCGCTGGCGATGAGCCGCTTGCCGTGCCTGCCCACATAGCCGCGCTGGAGCAGCGTTTCGATGACCTGGGCGCGGGTGGCCGGGGTGCCGAGGCCTCGTTCCTTCATGGCCTGGCGCAGTTCCTCGTCCTCCACCAGCTTTCCGGCGGTTTCCATGGCCGCCAGCAGCGAGGCATCGGTATAGTGGGCGGGGGCCTTGGTCTGGCGCGTCACCCGGCGGATGTCGTCCGTATGCAGTTTGGCGCCCTTGCGCAGGGGGGGCAGGGGGGTGTCCTCCGCCGCGCGCCACGGTTCCACGGCCAGCCAGCCCTTTTCCTTGAACACTTTGCCCCGCGCGATGAAGGCGTGCTCGCCCACCTTCACCGTGACGGTGGAGGTGGCGAATTTTGCCTCGGCGCAGAAGGCGGCGATGAACCGTCGGCAGATCATTTCGTAGATATGCCGTTCCGGCTGCGAAAGGCGGGCCGGGTCGCCCTTGCGGGCGGTGGGGATGATGGCGTGGTGGTCGGTGACCTTGCGGTCGTCCACGCAGGGAAACTTGATCTTGCCGGACTTGATGCGCGCGACGGCCAGCATGGTCTCGTCCGGGTACAGGTGGTGGATGGCCCGGAAGTGGTTCAGGATTTCCGCGAACAATTCCTTGGTCAGGTGGCGGGAATCGGTACGCGGGTAAGTGATCAGCTTGTGCGTTTCGTACAGGGCCTGGGCGTGGGCCAGAGTGTCCTTTGCGGACAGGCCGAAACGGGTGTTGGCTTCCCGCTGCAGGGTGGTCAGGTCGAAGGGCAGGGGCGGTTGCTGGGTGCCTGCCTTGCTGGCCACCGATTCCACCACGCCCTCGCGCCCGGTGCAGGCGGCGGCGATGGCCGTGGCCTCGTCCTCGCTGTCCACGCGGGTTTCGCGCAGTTCCGGCGGGCGGTGCCATACGGCGGGGAAGGAGTCCGTCGCGTCGGAAGCGGGAGGCGTTGCGTCGGACGCGGGGAACGTGTCCGGTGAAGCATCGGGCGAAGCATCGGCTGTCGCGCCCGGTGACGTGCCCTGTGACGCGTCGGAGGCCGCCACGCCGCCCTGCGCGGCCCGCCCCTTGCCGACGGGGGTGAACATACCTTCCACGGTCCAGAAATCCTGCGGCACGAACTGTTCGATTTCGCGGCGTCGGGCGGTGAGCAGGCACAGCACCGGGGTCTGCACGCGCCCCACGGAAACAAGGCCGCCGGTCTTCACCGTGAACAGGCGCGAATAGTTCATGCCCACCAGCCAGTCGGCCTCGGCCCGGGCAAAGGAGGCCAGCCCCAGGTTGCGCTTTTCCGCATCGGGCAGCAGGCGGGCAAGACTCTTGCGCAGGCCTTCCTCGGTCATGTCGCTGGCCCACAGGCGGCGCACGGGTTTCGCGCATTCGGCCATCAGGTAGATGCGCCGGAAGATCAGCTCGCCCTCGCGTCCGGCGTCGGTGGCGTTGATGACGCCGGTGACGCGCTCGTCGGTCAGCAGGCGGCGCAGCACGGCGAACTGGTCAGCCGTTTCCGGCAGCACCCGCAGCCGGAAGCGCGGCGGCAGCATGGGCAACTGGTCCAGGGTCCAGCGGCCAGCCCAGGCAGGGTCCTGTTCTTCCGGCTCGGCAATGCCCACAAGATGCCCCACGGCCCAGCTGACCAGATGGTCCGGCCCTTCCAGAAAGCCCGCGCGGCGCTGCGTGGCGCCCACAAGGGGGGCCAGTTCGCGCGCCACGGAGGGCTTTTCCGCTATGATCAGGGTCTTGGACATGTGGTTCGGGTGATTGCGGGCAGCAGGGTGAAAGGTTGGGGAGTGGATGCGTCATGGAGGGGCGGTCCGCCCGATGGCCGCCAGACGCCCACCAGACGCCCGCCCGATGGCTGCCTGACGCCAGACCGGCAGCTTGACCCGCCGCGGGCGGGCGGCTACAGCCGGAAGCCATGACCGACCAGCGTACCAGTATCCCATCCGGGGCCGCGCCGGGAGCAGAATCCGCAACGGGCGAATCCGCACCCCCTGCGGGGCGGCCCGCCCCCGCCCGCTATGCGGTGCCTTTTCTTTCCGGCCAATCGGCTTGGTCGGACGCGGCTGGGCCGGAGGCCCTGGCGCAGGGGGCGGAAATGGTGCGCATTACCGGTTTTGCCGGGGCCGTGTACCGGCGGGAAGACTCCATCAAGCGCAGCCGGTTCATCATCAGCGTGGCCCACGCGCCGGACACGGCCACGGCGCGCGCCTTCACAGAGGCGGTGCGCGCCGAATTCGCCGACGCCACCCACAACTGCTGGGCCTTTGCCGCCGGGCCGCCGGGCGACACGGCCCGCATCGGGTGCAGCGACGACGGCGAACCCCACGGCACCGCCGGTCGTCCCATGCTGCAGCAACTGCTGCACGGCGGCGTGGGCGAGGTGGCGGCGGTGGTGACACGATATTTCGGCGGGGTCAAGCTGGGCACCGGCGGACTGGTGCGGGCCTATGCGGCCATGGCCCGGCTGGGGCTGGACGGCCTGCCCCTGCGCCAGCGCATCGTGCCC
>NZ_VRYY01000339.1 GCF_015731765.1 Nitratidesulfovibrio oxamicus | reverse complement strand
GTCACCGGCAAGGCGGGCGCGGGCCTGAGCGCCGCCGCCGCGCTGGTGGGCCTGGCCGCCCTGTACACCTCGGGCATGACCTATGCCCCGCCTGCCATGCCCGCCGTGCACAACGCCGCGCCGCTGGGGTTCTTCCTGCTGTCGGCGCTGCTGCTGGGAACATCCTTCGGCAGTTGGTTCGCGGGCGAAGGCAGCCAGCCCATGCTGCGCGCCGTGCTGCTGGGCAGCCTGGCAGTTGCGCTGGCCGTGTACATCATCGTGCCCTGCGTGTGGGCATCGGGCGGCACGGTGATGCAGATGACCGCGCGCGCGTGGCTGGCATCGCCCCTGTACTGGGCGCGGCTGGCGCTGGGCATCCTTGTGCCGCTGGTGGTGATGATCCGCAGCCCGCGCATCCCCCGCTGGATGGGACCGCTGGTGCTGCTGGGCGAACTGGCGGGCCGGGCGGTGTTCTTCGGAGCCACCGTGCATGCGGCGGTGAATCTGGGCATCCCGTATTGACGACGCCCCCTGCCACCGCATGCCCCTTGCCTGAATGAAAACGGGGCGGCGTTCTTCCAACGCCGCCCCGTGATACTTGCACAGGCTGCAACACGCTTGCAGCTAGTAACTTTCAACGGAATCCGCCAACGCCTCCGGCAAATCGCACGGGTCGTTCAGCAACAATTCCTGCGGCATGTCCATGGGGTGTCCCACCTCGCGCCCCTTGCGCAGGGCGATGACCGCGCGCAACTGCTGTCCTTCCTCCAGCCGGGGGTTCAGGGCCAGGGCGCGGCACAGAAAGCCGTTGGCCTTCTCGTAGTCGCCGGATTCGAACAGGGTGCGGGCGATGTTGTACAGCAGGTGGTCGTCCTTGGGCGCCAGCTGCGCGGCGCGGGCGTAGAAGCGCAGCGCCTCGCCGAACATGCGGTTTTTGCGCAGCCTGATGCCGAAGTCGTTGAACATGTGCTTGTGGCGCGGGTCGAAGGCGCCAGGCAGGGCGATGAGCCGCTGGAACACCTCACGGGCCTTGTCCAGGTCTTCGCGGGCAAGGTAGGTCAGCCCCAGCCCGAAGGTGGCCCGCACGTTCTGCTCGTCGATGGCCAGTGCGTTCTGGAACTCGAACTCGGCGCTCCAGGTCTCGCCGCGCTCGCGGTGGCGTTCACCGCGCGCGATGTGCCCGGCCAACTCGCGCATGGCCGGATAGACCTTCTCGTGGTAGACGGCGGGTTCGGGAATGTAGTCGAGGACCAGGTCCTCGTAGGTGAGGATGGTGGTCTCGCCGGTGGGCACGTGATTGTCGTTCAGCACCTGGGCATCGTAGCGACCGTCTTCGCGCTGGTTCACGTAAATCATCACGTTCTGCTGCACGGTACGCCGCGTTCCGCCGAAACCGATTTTCATGTCGGCCGTCGTGGAAAAGACCCCGCGCCTGGGCTTTTCGCCCAGCACTGGGAAATCCTTCACCATTTCCGCATCGACGTTCACGGCGTACCCCCGATTGGCTACAGCATGATGATAGCCTTGCATTGCCCCCCCGTAAACCCTGCTTGTGCACCCATAATCGGGTGAGGCACCTTTCCCCGTTGCGCCGGGCGGTGTATCCTGTCGGAAACCAGGAGGTTCCCATGCCCCGCAGCCTGTGCATCCACGGCCATTTCTATCAGCCTCCCCGCGAGGATCCGTGGCTGGATGATATTTTGCCCGAAGGTAGCGCAGCCCCCGCCACCGACTGGAACACCCGCATCCTGCGCGAAAGTTACGCCCCGCTGGGGTGGGCGCGCCGCCTGGACCGCGAGGGGCGCATCGGCGACATCCTGAACTGCTACGAATGGATCAGCTTCAACGCCGGCCCCACCCTGCTGCGCTGGATGGACCGCCACGCGCCGGACACCCTGCGCCGCATGGTGGAGGGCGACCGGACAAGCGCGGCGCGCTGGGGGCACGGCAACGCCATGGCCCAGGTGTACCACCACGTCATCATGCCCCTGGCCACCCAGCTTGACCGCGAGGTGGAAACCGCGTGGGCCGTGGCCGACTTTACCGCCCGGTTTGGCCGCGCGCCCGAGGGCATGTGGCTGCCGGAGGCCGCCGTGGACACCCCCACGCTGGAAACGCTGGCGGCGGCGGGCATCGCCTTCACCGTGCTGGCCCCGCGCCAGGCACGCGCCGTGGCAGCACTGGACGGCATCGAACAAGCCAATGCCGCGTGGCAGCCGGTGCACGAAGGCTCGCTGGACATCGGCCTGCCCTACCGGGCGGAACTGCCCTCTGGCCGGAGCATCGACATCTTTTTCTACGACGGCCCCATTTCGCGGGCCGTGGCGTTCGAGCAACTTTTGCGCGACGGCGAAATCTTCTGGCGCAGGCTGGCCGATGCCGCCCGCGCCCTGCCCGCCCCCCCCGGCGAGGAACGCGGCATTGGCGGCACTGACGGCGCCGATCCCGCAAATCGGGACCGCCTGCTGGCCGTGTGCACCGATGGCGAAACCTACGGCCACCACTTCACCTTTGGCGAAATGGCCCTGGCCCACGTGCTGGCCCAGGGGTATGCCGGACGCGACGGGGTGTCGCTGACCAATTTCTCGGCCTTCCGCCACCGCAACCCGCCGCGCATGCGGGTGCTGCTGCACGAACCTTCGTCGTGGAGTTGCGCCCATGGCGTGGAGCGCTGGCGCTCCGACTGCGGCTGCACCGACGGCGGGCACCCCGGCTGGAACCAGCACTGGCGCGGCCCCCTGCGTCAGGGGCTGGATGCGGTCAAGCAGGGGCTGGACGCCCACTTCGCCGCAGCCGGTGCCGCGCTGTTCCGCGAACCCAAGGCCGCCCTGCTGGCCTACGGCCAGGTGCTGGCCCTC
>NZ_VRYY01000338.1 GCF_015731765.1 Nitratidesulfovibrio oxamicus | reverse complement strand
GCTCGGTGGGGCATCACGGCGCGTCCGGCCTGCCCCGCGCGTCCGGGTTCTCCTCCGCTTCCGGACCCTTCGCCGGGCATGCTGCCGCGTGCGCCGCTGCATGGGCCGACGCACCCGTTTCCGAGTCGTCCGTGTCCTTCGCACCGCAAGGCGCCGCACCGTCCGCGCCCCCGGCGAACCATTGAACAACCCCCGCAAATACTGTACTCAGGCGCACCGGCGGCGCTGGCCGCCAACGCACAATCCAGAGAGGATTCGCAGATGGGCAAACGCCTGTTCGGCACCGACGGCCTGCGCGGCCAGGTGAACATCTATCCCATGACCGCCGACGTGGCCCTGCGTCTGGGCCTTGCGGCTGGCACGCATTTTCGCAACGGCTACCGCCGCCACCGGGTGGTCATCGGCAAGGACACCCGCCTTTCCGGCTACGTGTTCGAATCGGCCCTGACGGCGGGCCTGTGCGCCGCGGGCATGGACGTCTACCTGGTCGGGCCGCTGCCCACCCCCGCCATCGCCTTTCTGACCCGCAACATGCGGGCGGACCTTGGCGTGGTCATCTCTGCCTCGCACAACCCGTTCATGGACAACGGCATCAAGTTCTTCGACAAGGACGGCTTCAAGCTGCCCGACGAGACGGAGAACAAGATCACCGACATGGTGCTGGACCCCGACTGGCAGTGGGACTATCCCGCGCCCGAGCGCGTGGGCCGCGCCGCCAAGATCGAGGACTCCCCCGGGCGGTACATCGTCTACCTGAAGAACAGCTTTCCCGCGCACCTCACCCTGGACGGCATGCGCGTGGTGCTGGACTGCGCCAACGGCGCCAACTACAAGGTTGCCCCCCTGGCGCTCGAGGAACTGGGCGCAGAGGTCATCAAGATCGGCACCGAGCCCAACGGCCTGAACATCAACCACCAGTGCGGTTCGCTGTATCCCGGCGTGGCCGCCGGCAAGGTGCTGGAAACCCGCGCGGACGTGGGCCTGGCCCTGGACGGCGACGCCGACCGGCTGATCGTGGTGGACGAGAAGGGCACCGTGCTCGACGGCGACCAGATCATGGCCCTGTGCGCGGACGACATGCT
This sequence comes from Nitratidesulfovibrio oxamicus, assembly GCF_015731765.1. Lineage (GTDB taxonomy): Bacteria > Desulfobacterota > Desulfovibrionia > Desulfovibrionales > Desulfovibrionaceae > Cupidesulfovibrio > Cupidesulfovibrio oxamicus. The sequence continues at coordinate 1,757 of NZ_VRYY01000338.1, read as the reverse complement.
GCGGCGCGGCGCGCTGCGCAACAACACCCTTGTGGCCACGGTCATGAGCAACATGGCGCTGGAAGTGTACATGAAGGAGCGCGGCTGCAAGCTGTTGCGCACCCCGGTGGGCGACCGCTACGTGGTCGAGGCCATGCGCCGCGAGGGCGCCAACCTGGGTGGCGAGCAGTCCGGCCACCTCATCTTCATGGACCACGGCACCACCGGCGACGGCCTGATGGCGGCGCTCCAGATACTGCGCATCATGCGCGAGCGTGACCGCCCCCTGTCGGAGCTGGCGGGCCAGTTGCAGCTTTTCCCGCAGGAGCTTATCAATGTTCATGTGGAACGGAAGATTCCCTTCGAACAGTGCCAGCCCGTGCTCGACGGTGTGGCCAAGGTCGAGGCGGAGTTGGGCGACAGGGGCCGCGTGCTGCTGCGCTACTCGGGCACCGAGGCCGTCTGCCGCGTGATGGTGGAGGGCGAGGATGCCGAACAGGTGAAGCGGCTGGCTTCCCTGCTGGCGGAGACGGTGCAGAAGCACCTGCGCTAGTTCGTAAATGGCCCTTGTTTGCGAATAGTTGCCGCTTCAGTCGCTTGGCGGTGACGGTGCAGGCCGTCATTATGATCGTGTTTTTCCGACGCAGGCCGACACGACGACACATTCCAAAGGAGCCACCCCATGAACATCCGCAAGGTCGTCATTCCCGTCGCCGGCTGGGGTACCCGTTCGCTTCCCGCCACCAAGAACATCCCGAAGGAAATGCTGCCGGTCTACAACAAGCCGGTGGTGCAGTACGTGGTGGAAGAGGCCATCCGCTCGGGCATCGGCGATGTGGTCTTCGTCACCAACCGGGACAAGAAGATCATCGAGGACCACTTCGACTACAACCTGCAACTGGAAGGCGTGCTGGAACGCGCCGGAAAGACCGAAATGCTGCGGCAGGTGCGCGAGGTGGCCGAGATGGTCAACATCATCTCCATCCGCCAGAAGCAGCAGCTGGGCCTTGGCCATGCGGTGCTGTGCGCCCGCGACGTGGTGCGTGACGAATCCTTCGCCGTCATGGTGGGCGACGACCTGATGTTCGGCATGACGCCGGGCATCAAGCAGCTCATCGACGTGGCCGCCTCCGAGCGGCTGCCCGTCATCGGGGTGATGGAAGTGCCCGCCGACAAGGTTAACCGCTACGGCATCATCTCCGGCGAGGAATTCGCCCCTGGCATCTTCAAGGTCAACAAGCTGGTGGAAAAGCCCAAGCTGGGCGAGGCGCCTTCGCGCCTGGCCATCGTGGGCCGCTACGTGCTCACCCCGGACATCTTCCGCTGCCTGGAGCAGATGAAGCCCGGACACGGCGGCGAAATCCAGCTTACCGACGCCTTGCAGATGCTGGCCGACGACCGGGGCCTGCTGGCCGTGAAGATCCGCGGCATGCGCTTCGATGCGGGCGACTGGGCGGAATACCTTACCGCCAACATCTATTTTGCCCTGCAGGACGAAGACATCCGCGACGAACTGGTGCGCCAGCTCAAGCCGCTGCTGCCGTACAGCGGCACCTAGTCCCCGGGTATTCCGGAATGTCGTGAACCATGGCCGGGGGGAGGAGTTTCCGCCCCCCGGTTTTCTTCTTGCCCCTGTCCCCTCTTTGGTACCTGCGCCATGCCCACCACTGCCGCCCGCACGCTGCGCGCCGTCGCGCTGCTCAGTCCGCCGTACGCCACCCTGACGTACGCCGTGCCGCCGTGGCTGCCGCCACAGGCGTGGCGACGGGGCACGCGGG
>NZ_VRYY01000337.1 GCF_015731765.1 Nitratidesulfovibrio oxamicus | reverse complement strand
CCGCCGCCGCAGACACCCCGGCGGAAGGCGCCCGCCATCACGCGCCGCGCCCTGGCCGCATGGCTGCCATGCTGCGCCGCATGGGCCGCAAGCTGGCGTGGATGCTCTTCGTGTTCTGGGGCATCACGATCATCAGTTTCTGGGTCATCCATCTGGCCCCCGGCTCACCCACGGACATGCAGACCACCATGAATCCGCTGGCCGGGGCGGAAACGCGCAAGCGCCTGGAAGCCCTGTACGGCCTCGATAAGCCGCTGCACGTGCAGTACGTGCAGTGGCTGGGGCGCCTGGCCCGGCTGGACTTCGGCAATTCAATGTCCAGCGACCCGCGCCCGGTGTGGGACAAGATCAAGGAACGGCTGCCTCTTACCGTGGGCATGAACGTGGCCTCGCTGGTGCTCACCCTGCTCTGCGCCATTCCCATCGGGGTTGCGTCCGCCCATTGGCAGGGCAGGCTGTTCGACCGGGCCATGACGGTGCTGGTGTTCATGGGCTTTGCCATGCCCGGCTTCTGGCTGGCGCTGCTGCTGATGCTGCTGTTCGGCATCCACCTGCAGTGGCTGCCGCTTTCCGGCCTGACATCGCTGGACCATGCCGCCATGTCGCCAATGGGCAAGGCATGGGACATCATGGCGCATCTGGCCATGCCCATCTTCATATACACCTTCGGCAGCCTGGCCGGCCTTTCGCGGTTCATGCGCGCCTCCATGCTGGAGGTGCTGCGACAGGACTACATCCTTACCGCGCGGGCCAAGGGGCTGCCGGTGCGCACGGTGATCTTCCGCCATGCGCTGCGCAACGCGCTGCTGCCGGTCATCACCATCCTCGGGCTTTCGCTGCCGGGGCTCATCGGCGGCAGCGTGATCATCGAATCCATCTTCGGCCTGCCCGGTCTGGGGCAGCTGTTCTACCAGGCGGTCATGGCCCGCGACTACCCGCTGATCATGGGTAACCTGGTGCTGGGCGCGGTGCTGACGCTGGTCGGCAACCTGCTGGCAGACCTGTGCTACGGCCTGGCCGACCCGCGCATCCGGCTCACCGGGGGCGCGGGCAGTGACGGCGCAGGCAACGGTGACGGGGGCAACGCATGAGCGCCGCCGATCTGTTTTCTCCCCGCCGCTGGCTGCATTTCTGGATGCGCCACCCCATGCTGGCCACCGGCCTGTCGCTGGTGCTGGGCATGTCCGCTGCGGCCCTGCTGGCTCCGTGGATAGCCCCGCACGACCCCACCGCGCTGGACCTGACGGCCATCCTGCAACCGCCGTCATCCGCGCATCCGCTGGGCACGGACGCCCTGGGGCGCGACGTGCTCTCGCGCATGCTGCACGGGGCGCGGGTGTCGCTGTGGGTGGGCTTTGTCTCGGTGGGCATTTCCGTTGCCATCGGCCTCGCGCTGGGGCTGGCGGCGGGCTACTTCGGCGGACTGGCGGACGAGTTGATCATGCGCTGCGTGGACATCATGCTGTGCTTCCCCTCGTTCTTCCTGATCCTTGCGGTCATCGCCTTCCTGGAGCCCAGCCTGCTGAACATCATGGCGGTGATCGGGCTCACCTCGTGGATGGGCGTGGCCCGGCTGGTGCGCGCGGAAACCCTGTCCCTGCGCGAACGCGACTTCATCGCTGCCGCGCGGCTGGCCGGTGCGGGGCCGGTGCGCATCCTGTCCCTGCACGTGCTGCCCAACGCCGTGGCCCCGGTGCTGGTTTCCGCCACGCTGGGCGTGGCCGGGGCCATCCTGACCGAATCGGCCCTGAGCTTTCTGGGGCTTGGCGTGCAGCCGCCCATGCCCAGTTGGGGCAACATGCTGCTGGAAGGCAAGGACGTGCTGGAGATTGCCCCGTGGCTGTCCGTGTTTCCGGGCTGCGCCATCCTGTTCACCGTGCTCGGCTACAATCTGCTGGGCGAAAGCCTGCGCGACCTGCTGGACCCGCGCCTGAAGCGCTAGGCCATGCGCATCGCCTGCGTCGGCACGCATCTGGCCGCCAGCTTCACGCGCATGGGCCACGAGGTGCTGGACCTGCACCCGCCCGGCGGCATCGTGGACATCGCCGCCCTGCTGGATGCGCGCGGCTTCGCGCCCGACCTGCTGGTGCAGCAGGAAACGTTGGGCCCGCGGGTGATCCTGGCCGGACTGGAAACCCTGCCCTGCCGCAAGGCCTACTGGGCCATCGACAGCCACCTGAACATGCACTGGCACCGCCACTACGCGCGGCTGTTCGACGTGCTGTTCACCCCCCACCTTTCGCTGTTCCGGGCACTGCCGCCGCAGTGGCGCCATCCGCAGGCCGTGCACCTGGCCATGAGCGGGCACGCCCGCCCGTGGCACCCCCACGCCGGGCGCGGGCACGACATTTCCCTGGTGGGCGTGCTGGACAAGCACCGCCCCCTGCGCGGCTGGCTGGCCGAACTTCTGCGGGACCGGTTCGGCGTGCAGGCCCGGCAGGGCGTGCCCTTTGCCGAAATGCTGGCCCTCTACGGCGATACGCGCATCATTCCCAACGAGTCCATTGGGTTCGAGGTCAATTTTCGCCTTACGGAAGGGGCATCGTGCGGGGCCTGCGTGCTGACGCCAGACGTGGGACCGGACCAGGACGCGCTGTTCGACGACGGCCACGAAATGGTGGTCTACGCCGACGGGCTGGACATGCTGGAAAAGCTGCGCTTCCTGTTGCGCAGGCCGGATGTGGCCGAACGCATCGGTCGGGCCGCATGGGAGCGGGTGCAGGCGCACCATCTGCCGGGCCACCGGGCGGCCACGGTGCTGGACGCCGTGGACAGGGCGCCGGGCAACGCCGCCACCGGCGCGGCTGGCGCTGAAGTCTTGTGGCTGGCGCTGTTCCACCG
>NZ_VRYY01000336.1 GCF_015731765.1 Nitratidesulfovibrio oxamicus | reverse complement strand
CGGTGGCCGTGGCGGCGACCGTGGCCGTGGCGGCGACCGCCGCTAGGCGCACGCCGCATCACAGCAGAGCGCAATACAGACGGGCGCGGGGAGACTCCCCGCGCCCGTTTTCATTGCCGCACCGCCCGCCCTGGCGGGGGGAACGCCCGCACGGCCCGGCGATTCGGCATCAATGATCGCAGGTGTTCGCGCCAAGCTCCAGCCTGTTGCCGAACCACGCCGCCACAAGGTCTGCCGGATCTGCGGCGGAAGCGCCCACCAGCACCTGCACGCCTCGCTCCTCCAGCAACTGGCGCGCCCGTGCTCCCATGCCTCCGGCGATGACCAGCCGGGTTCCCGTGTCCGCTATCCATGCGGGCAGCACGCCCGGCTCGTGCGGCGGTGGCGTCAGCAGTTCCTGCCCCTTCACGGTGCCGTCGTCCGGGTCCACTGTCAGCACGGCAAACTGCTCGCAATGGCCGAAGTGCTGGCACAGCCTGCCTGCCGCCAGCGGTATGGCGATCTTCATGTTTGATGCTCCTTGCGGCGCAGGGCCGCCGTTGTCCCTGGCGGGAATTTCCGATGCGGAACGGCCTGGCGCTTCCGAATCACCGGTCGGGCACACCGTCCCGGCGGCCCCCACCACAGGCTGGAAGGCCCGGATCACCGGATGCACAGGCTCGTGCCCGGCGGACAGGTCCGCCTCCAGCAGGCTGCGCCCGGCATCACCGGCACTGGTCAGGTCGGGGTGCAGGGGGATGCTGCCCAGAAACGCCACGCCGGTCTCGCGCGCCAGTTGCTCGCCGCCCCCTGCGGGAAACAGGGGAGTAAGCTCGCCGCATTTGGGGCACACGTAGCCGCCCATGTTCTCGACGATGCCCAGAATGGGGTTGCCGAGTTGGCGGCAGAACCCCACGGACCGCCGCACGTCGTCCACGGCCACGCCCTGCGGCGTGGTGACGATGACCGCGTGCGCGTCCGGACCCAGCAACTGCAATACCGAAAGCGGCTCGTCACCGGTGCCGGGGGGACAATCCACCACCAGCACGTCCAGGTCGCCCCAGCGCACATCCACCAGAAACTGGCGGACCATGCCCATCTTTACCGGCCCGCGCCAGATGACCGGCACTTCCGGGTCGGGCAGAAAGAACCCCAGCGACATCACCCGCAAGTTCGGCCCCGCGCTTACCGGGGCCATCCAGCCTTCGCCCGCCACGGGCCTGGCCCGGCCAAGCCCCAGCATGCGCGGCACGCTGGGACCGTGCACGTCCACGTCCAGCAGGCCCACCTTGCGCCCGGTGCGGGCAAGCCCCACGGCCAGGTTAACGGCCACGGTGCTCTTGCCCACGCCGCCCTTGCCGCTCAGCACCACCAGTTTGGCGCCCACCCGCCCGGCCATGCGCACCGGGGTTTCCGTGCCGCCGCCCAGCCCGCTGGCGTCATGATCACCATGACCACCACGACCAGCATGTTCGCCGTGACCGGCGTGCCCGACGCAGCCAGATCCGGTGCAGCCCCCGGTGGCCTCCACATGCTGCTCGCCGCTGCAACCCGCCCCGCCGCAACCGCAACGGTGCTCGTGTTCCTGCATGTCCGTTCCCATGGCTACCAGTGCCCCTCCCGGTCCGGCTCCGCCGCCGGAGCCAGATCGCCGTCGGCCAGCGCCCGCAAGGCCTGGCGCGCGGTGGCGTGCGTTGAAAGATAGATGGCGATGCCGCCCCGGCGCAGCGCGCTGAAGGCCTTGGGCCCCACATGGCCGGTGATCACGACCTCGGCACCGGCATCGGCGGCGGCCTGCGCGGCCTGAATCCCGGCCCCCTGGGCCAGGGACATGTTGGAAGCCGCATCCAGTCTGCGTACTGACCCCGTGGCCGTATCACACAGCAGATAGCCCTGTGCGCGCCCGAAGCGCGGGTCCAGGCGGGCGTCGAGAAGGGCGTCGCCCCCCGCAGGGCCGGGCGGGGTGCCCGGTGCTGCGTCCTGCACGGTTATGAGAACCTGCATCCGATCATTCTCCTGCGTTGCGACGCCGCCGCCGAAGGCAGACCGCGTCCGTTGTGTTGCATGGGCCGCCGCGCCGTGGCCCGCCGCCCCTGCCCGAAAGCGGACGGCATCCGGGCATGGCAAGTGCGTCCGGCCTGCCCCGGACAAGGGCGGACAACACGTCGGACTCGCTGCCCGAAAGCCACGGCAGGACGACAATCCCGGCCATCTCCACGGCGCTCCGCCAGCATGGGCGAATGCCCCCGCACACCAACAGGGAAACCCCATGGCGCGACAGAACGTCGATGAGCGGCGCGGGACCGCCATCCGGCACGGGGAGGACGGTCCGTTCCGCCGGAACACCGCCGGTCATGCGCACGCAACGCAATTCGGCGGCTGTTTCCAGCAGCGTGGCAAGGCGGTCCTCGATGCAGGCAAGGCAGACATGGGCATTCATGGTGTCCCCACGGCACGGCAGCCGTGCCCCCTATCAGCATGCATGATGCCATCCTGAAACATGTTGGAATCACAGTGCGTTGGAAGAATGTCCTCCCTTGCGGCGCATGGAAGGGCCCGCAATATGGACGCGAAACACGCCCGAAATGAAAAACGGGCGCATTTTGCGCCCGTCCTTGGCCCGGCGATTGCCGGACGGCAAACCGCCCCCAACCGCAACACGCCGGAATAAAGCTCAATATTCGTCGAATGTTTCAGACCCTGCCCATTTCGCGGGCTGCTGTCTCAGTCCGTTCCGCCGCCCTTCAGGATGCGGCGCAGGGTATCCTTGGAAATACCCAGTTCGCGGCAGGCGGCCATCACGCGCCCGCCGTGCCGCCGCAGGGCCTCGCGAGCGGCGTCCCGCTTGGCGACCGCCATGGTGCGCG
>NZ_VRYY01000335.1 GCF_015731765.1 Nitratidesulfovibrio oxamicus | reverse complement strand
GCCCCGGGCCGGCGGCGAGGGCGGCGGCCCCGTTGATGGCGCGCCGCAACCTTCCGCACCAGCCGATGGTCTTTCCGGCGGCGTCGCGCCCGGTGATGCCACTCGCGGCGTTCAGCCAGCGCCAACGAAGTCGCTGGATTCGCCCGTTGCGGATGCCCATGATGTTGGCGGCCTGACCCTGCCCGACGGCGCCGTTGCCGCTCCTCCATCCCGGCGTGGCAGATCCGTTGTGGCGGGGCTGCTGGCCCTGGTGTGCGCCGTCGCCATCGTCGTCACTGTTGAAACGCGCCCGCCAGCCCCCGCCGAACGTGTGGCGGCCGTGGAGGAAGCCCTGCGCGGCGCCGGGGTGACCAGCCTGGAGGTGACCTCCGGCGACGGCGGCGTGGTGGTGCGCGGGCTGCTGGACAACGACGGCCAGCGCGCCGCCGTGTGGAAGGTGGCACGGAACCTGCTGTATCCCGTCCAGATAGATGTGGCCGTCCGCGACGACGTGGTGCACGCGGTGCAGGCGGCCTTCAGCAGCAGGGCACTGTATCCGGAGGTCGAGTTCATGGACGCGCAATCCGCCGCACCGCAGCAGGGCGAAGCGCCTGCCCCCCTCAAGGTGGCCGGCTACGTCCGGGACGGGCTGGTGGAGGCGTGGGCCTTCAGCGCGCTGCGCGACGACGTGCCCAGGCTGCCCCCGGTGACCCGCGACATCCGCTACGCCAGCGACGTTGCGCCCGTGCTTGACGGGCTTCTGGGCGGCGCGGGCCTGCGCCATGTGCAGGTGCGCTACCTGCCGGGCACCGTGGAACTGGCGGGCGACCTGGATGCGCGCCAGCGCGAACGGCTGGACGAGGTGCTGGCCTATGCCCGCGCCCATCTGGGCGTGCCGGTGCGGTTTGCGGTGGTGCGTGCCGCTCCGGTGGTGCAATCCGCTGCGACGCAGCCGGTCGGTCGTCCGCAACCTGCAATGTCGGCAGCCTCCGGTCCGGCTGCGGCCTCCGATTCGGCGCTGGCCGCCGCGCAGGCTGGCGACCCGCTGGACGGGTTGCAGGTGCGCGGCGTGACCCTGAACCCGTTGCGCTTCGTCACCATCGGCGACGGGCAGCGCATTTTCGAGGGCGGCATGCTGCCCGGCGGCTACGTGCTGGAATCCATTTCCACAAAGGAACTGCATTTGCGCAAGGATGGACGTTCAACCACCTACCGGCTGCGAGGTAGCCATGAGTGACGCATTCGTGTCGGCGTTCGATCTCGTCGACGACCCTTCGGGCAGCAAGGCCAAGGCCGTCGGCGAAGAACTGCTGACCATGGACATGTCGGTCAAGCGCGCCATGGACGCGGGCATGACCCCGGATGAAATGAAGGTGGCCCAGGCGGCCCGCGCCGCCGTGCAGGCCGCGCAACGCGTGGTGGAAGCGCTGTCGCGCACCGCCGGGTAACCCCACGGAGGCAGTCATGAACATCGGCAACAAGGCGCCCGGTCTCGATCTTGGCAGCATGTTCCAGACGGGCGTGAACAGCATCGGCGACAAGGGCAAGGATCTCCAGGCCCGCATGGAAACACTGATGCAGCAGGATCAGGTCAGCCCGGAAGACATGATGCAGATCCAGTTCGAGATGGGTCAGTACAATGCCGCGCTGGAAGCCCTTTCGTCGGTCACCAAGAGCATGACAGACATGCTGAAGAGCCTGTCGCAGCGCACCGGCTAGGGTCTGCCAGCGCGATGGTTCTTTTGCCCTCTGCCTGCGTCGGAACGGTTTCTTGTTCCGGTCGAATACCGCATGGGTATGCTTCCTCCGCAACAGGACCGTTCTTGCCTGGCAGAGAACAAAAGCCTTCATGGCGTTAACAGACCCGAGGACTGCCCCCTGATTTTCAGGGCAGTTCCCTCGTCCGCTGGTTCACCAGCGCAACGCTCTCCCGTCGCACAAAGGAGAAACCAATGTTTTCGGATGCCGAGATCAAGCGGCTGCTCGACGTGGCCAACGCGGGTTGCCATCATGGACGGGTGGCGGATGCCCGACAGGTCTACGAAGGCGTGCTGGCCATGAAGCCGGGCTTTCTGCCCGCGCGCATCGGGCAGGCCCTCAGCCATGTGGTGGTCAACGAGTTCGAGGAAGCGGAGCGCATCATCGTGGACGACGTGCTGAAGACCGCGCCCGACGATGCCGAGGCGCGGGCGTTGCTGGGCCTGTCGTACCTGCTGTCCGGGCGCGGCGACGAGGCCGCGGAACTGCTGCGGGCCGTGTCCGACGCAGATGGCCCCGCAGGCGAGATGGCACGCGGGCTGCTGGCGCAGGCAGGCTAGCCGTCCGGCCCCGGCGTTCGCGCCCTCTTGATTGAGGGCGCCTTCGTGGGCGGCTCCGGAAGAGGATGCGGAGGCGCACGTGGACATCGCGGGCATTGGCGCATCGCCCAATAGGCTGCTTGAGGCGCTGGAAAAGCTGGGAGTGTCGCAGGGGGCAGAGCTGCGCAGCCCCGGTGGCCCTTCCGGCATGCCAGACGCCGAACTGGTGCGGGCTTTCCTGGAGGCGCTGGAAGGGCCGGGCGCAGGTTCTGGCGAAAGTCCGGGTGAAGGTTTGGGCGGTGACGCCGCCACCGGCGGCCAGCCGTTTGCCGAAGGCGGCGCGGAGCAGGGGAGCCAGGCCTTCCAGGCTGGCCAGCCTGCTGTGCAGGGGGCAGAAGGGCCTGCCGGCCTGGCAGATACGGATGCGGCTGTCCGCCTTGATGACACTGCGGCTGCCACCCGCCCTGTGGATGATCCATCGCGGGCGGCAGCACCGGACGGGACGCGCGGCGTGCCAGAGCGCGTCGACGGCGTGCACGATGCGGCCCCCGCCGAAGCGGGGGGCCTGCG
>NZ_VRYY01000334.1 GCF_015731765.1 Nitratidesulfovibrio oxamicus | reverse complement strand
CCGGGGCGGCGAGGCCCCGCAGGCCGACCCGGACGCCGCGCCGCTGGCCGTGGATATCCGGGTGCTGGGGCTGTGGCGACCGGGCCGGTTCATGAAAAACCTGGGCCTGCACCTGGCCGCCACCCGCGCCCTGCGCGAACTGCCCCGGACCACTGTCAGCGTCAGCTTCGGCAACATGGCGGGCTGCCACATCCACAGGTCGGGCGGGCCGCACCGCGACTTCATGCGCAACAGCCTGGCGGCGCAACGCTCGCCCCTGCGGCGGTTCACCAAGGCGCTCTCGCGCCTGCTGAATCCCAACAACCTGCTGATGACCGTGCTGGACCGCAAGATATACAACCACCCGGCCACCCGGCGCATCATCGCCATTTCGCAGAACGTGCGGGCCGCCGTGGCACGCCAGTTTCCCCATTCCCCGGCCACCGTGGTGGTCATCCCCAACGGGGTGGACACCCGGCGCTTCAACGTCCGCCGCCTCACCGACCTGCGCGGCGAATCCCGGCGCCTGGTGGGGCTGCGCGAAAAGCACCGGGCCATCGGATTCTGCTCCAGCAACTTCGAGCTCAAGGGGCTCGACCGGCTCATCGCCGCGCTGGCCCACCTGCCCGAGGAATACGTGCTGGTGGTGGCCGGGGGGCGGCGCAGCCGCAAGTATGCCGACTACGCCGCATCGCTGGGCGTGGAAAAGCGGGTGGTCTTCCTCGGCAAGGTCAAGGCCGCCGACATGCCGCGCTTCTACGCCGGGCTCGACGTGCTCTGCCACCCCTCGTTCTACGACACCTTCGGCAACGTGGTGGCCGAGGCGCAGGCCATGGGCGTGCCCACGGTGACCACCCGCGCCACGGGCGCCTGCGACCTCATCGACGACGGACGCACGGGCCGGGTGCTGGACCAGCCGGAACCGTGGGCGCTGGCCAACGCCATCTTCGATCTGCGTGACGTGGAGGCCGGTACGGACTTCGGCTGCGTGGAAGACGACGAGCAGGTCTTTGCCCGGTATCTGGAAGTCATCGAAGCCGTGCGCGCGGAACTGGCCGCCAACGCAAGGGATTGATACCCAACGATGATCCATCTTCCGCAAGGCACACGCAAGATGGCCGCCGCTCTCAGGGAGCGGCGGCCATCCTTTCGTCAATGTCCGGCATCACCGGCAAACAGGAAACAACGCCCGTCGCCTACTCGACAAAGCCCTCATGCTTGCCGCGCGGCGGCCTGCGCATGAACCACACGCAGAAGAACAGCAGCAGGAAGATGGCCCCCTGCGAAAAGAAGGCGTCGTTGAAGGCCAGGGCGGATGCCTCTCGCTGAAGCAGCTGATAGATCACCACGCGGGTGCGTTCGGCAAGGTCGGCCACCTCTCCAAGCTGCATGGCCAGCCCGTTGCGAATCTGCTCGAAACCCAACTCGTAGGCGGGGGAAAGGGGCGTCATGTCTTCCGCCAGCACGCTGTGGTGGTACTGGGTGCGCCGGGCCAGCAGCGTGGTGACGAAGGCCACCCCGAACGAGCCGCCCAGATTTCGCAACAGGTTGTACAGGGGTGATGCGGTGTTCATGGCCTCGCGCGGGACGTAGGCGAAGGTGACCACCGACAGCGACACGAAGAAGAACGGCATGGCGATGCCTTGCAGCACACGGGCGAAGGCCGCCGTGCCGAAGTCGATGTGCAGGTTGAACCCGGCCATGATGTGCAGCGAATACGCGCACACCAGCATGCCGAAGGCCAGCATCCAGCGGGCGTCGATGCGTTCGGTCAGCTTGCCCGCCACGGGCATGAACACCAGCGCCAGCATGCCGCCCGGCCCCAGCACCAGCCCGGCAAGGTAGGCGGTGTAGCCCATCAGCCCTTGCAGGAACAGCGGCAGCAGCACGATGGACCCGAAAAATGCGAAAAACCCGAAAAACATCACCACGTTGCCGATTGCAAAGCTGCGATTCTTCAGAATGCGGAAATCCAGCACCGGCCTTGGATGGCGCAGTTCCCAGAACACCAGCCCCACAAGCGACACCGCCGAAACCACGGTCAGGGTGGTGATGAACGGCGAGCTGAACCAGTCGTCCTGCTGGCCCTTGTCCAGCACGATCTGCAACGCACCGATGCCCGTGGTCAGCAGGGCAAGGCCCAGGTAGTCCACCATCTCGCCGCGCTGGCGGCGTTCCATGTACGGCGGGTCGAACAGGAAGGCCCCGGCCAGGTACAGCGCCAGCAGCCCCACCGGCAGGTTGATGTAGAATATCCACCGCCAGCTGAAGTTGTCCGTCAGGTAGCCGCCCATCAACGGCCCCAGGATGGGGCCCAGCACCACCCCCACGCCGAAGATGCCCATGGCCATGCCGCGCTGCTGTGGCGGAAAGGTTTCCATCAGGATGGCCTGCGACATGGGCTGCAGCCCGCCGCCGCCAAGCCCCTGAAAAATGCGGAACAGGATGATCTGGGCCAGGCTGGTGGCCGCCCCGCACAGCAGCGAACTGGCGGTGAACACGGCGATGGACAACATGAGGAAGCGCTTGCGCCCCATGAGCCGCGCCAGCCACCCGCTCATGGGAATGACGATGGCGTTGGCCACCAGGTACGAGGTGAGCACCCAGGTCACCTCTTCCTCGCCTGCGGCCAGACTGCCCTGAATGTGCTTCAGGGCCACGTTGGCCACGCTGGTGTCCAGGATTTCGATGAGCGTGGGCACCATCACCGCCAATGTGATGAGCCAGCGGTTGACCGATTCGGGATCTTTGGACATGCGGGGCTGCCGTACCGGCTACTGCCTGGGGGCCGACGGGGCTGGCTGGGCCGGGGCGGTGGCGTTGGTCATCCCTGGTGCCAGGCCCGGTGCCAGGCCCGACGCGGAACCCGTGCCGTTGGCGGCGGGCTTCGCCGCCTGTCC